>NZ_CP086239.1:2443076-2748461 GCF_026650985.1 Clostridium estertheticum | reverse complement strand
TTATGTTTCAAGTGCGCGAAAGGGAGCAGCTTTTTTAAGTATTTCAGCCTCTGACCCAGAACTTATGAAGGATGTTAATCCTGATAGATTGTCAAAATCAAATAAAGCTGCGAGTACTGCAATAAAAGAATACAGAGATAGAATGATGAGTAATAAAAATGTTTGGTGCGTTGCATCTATTCCAACACAAGCTTGGGCAAATAAAGTTTTCCCGAAATTTTCAGAAGGCGATGCAATAGAAAAACTTTGGAATGCTATATTTAAAACAGTGAGAGTAGATGCGTTGGACCCTGTTGCTTCATGGGAAACTCATAAATCAAATCTAAAGAAAAGCATGGATTATTTGAACTTAAATAATTTTAAATATCTACAATATAAGAATTCATTGGGTACGGATCTAAAAATTGAACTTCCAGAAAATCATTTATGGCTTGGAGGATCGGATTATACGCCTGGTGGTGTAGAGTTTATAGCAAACATGCCTACTGAAGAGGTATTTACATTACCTAAAAAAACTGGGGTTAACGGTACTGTAGTAAGCTCTAAACCTTTAAATTATAATGGGAATTTAATTGAAAATTTCTCACTTACTTTTGAGAAGGGAAAAGTAGTAGATTTCAAAGCAGAAACTGGTTACGATATTTTAAAGAGTATTATTGAAACTGATGAAGGGTCATGTTATCTTGGTGAAGTAGCATTAGTGCCATATGATTCTCCGATATCAAACTCTAATATATTATTTTATAACACGCTTTTTGATGAAAATGCATCATGTCATTTGGCTCTAGGAAAAGCATATCCAGTATGTATAAAAAATGGCGAGAATTTAAGCAATGAGGAGCTTTCCAAATTAGAAGTTAATGATTCATTTGTACATGAAGATTTTATGGTTGGTACAGAGGACTTACAAATAATTGGTATAACAGCAGATGGAAAAGAAGTATCTGTGTTTGAAAAAGGAAACTTTGCATTTTAAGTATATGTCATAAAATGTATAAAAAAAGTTTGCTGAATGGTTAAAATTATATTGTACATGCTTTTTAAATATGTTAATATAAGTATGTAATAGTAATTTAAAGTTACTATTTAAGAGAATCTAATCTGATAAACAACATATCCCCTTTTATTTAGGAAATTATTGTTAATCAAATTTAGATCTTAATTTTCAAATAAAAGGAGGAATATTTAAAATGGAAGACAAAAACTTAATTTGTAAAGACTGTGGAAAAGAATTCGTATTCACTGAGGGCGAACAAGCTTTCTACAAAGAAAAAGGATTCGAAAATGAACCACAAAGATGTGTTGATTGCAGAAGAGCAAGAAAACAACAAAATAATAACTCATCTTTCGGAAGATAGTTAAGTAAGTATACCCTATAAAACTTTTGTTTTATAGGGCTTTTTTTATATAAAGATACCTGTCTAATTAAAATTTATACTAAATAAGGGCACTAGATCTTTACTGTATAACAGTAAGGGGCTAGTGCTCTTATATTTTAAGTTGTGAAGCTTATTTATTTACTACATAACTGATATATCTATTATTGGAGTAGCCATACATTTAAAATTAGCATAGAAAAAATAAAGAGGATATTTTATATTAAATAAGAGAAACTATGTAATATAAAAATCAAGGTATCATTTATAATTCACAATCTGTCTATTTATGAGAAAAGGTCATGGTGATTGTAATGAAAAATGGAGATTTAAATGTAAATATAGATTTAATTAGGAATGGGTTAGGCAAGCAAAGTCCTATAGTGGTAAAGCATTTTTATATCGGAAGTGATCAGCCTTTAGAAGCTGCGATTATCTATGTAAATGGAATTACGAACAAGGATATTATTGATAGAGATATATTGAATCCCCTGATGATTCATATAGGAGAAAATTTAAATGGAAGAGCGAATATAGGGGATTATCTTTGTAAAAGATATATTTCGATGAGCAATACATTGGTAGAATCAGATTTAAATGGAGTCGTTGATCATCTTAAAAGAGGAAAAACAGCAGTCTTAATAAATGGCGCTTTGGAAGTGATAATAGCTGACACTACAGGGGGAGTACAACGTGCTATTATGGAGCCTATGAATGAAACTGCAGCAAAAGGTCCAAGAGATGGTTTCGTAGAGAATTTAGAAGTAAATATCAGCCTTATTCGAAGAAAAGTCAAGGACAAGAATCTCATAATTGAGTTATTTAATGTAGGAAGTCGATTGCAGAGTGATTTGGCAATGGTTTATATAGATGATATAGTGGATAAACATGTATTAGAAGAATTAAAAAAGAGAATAGAAGCTATTGATTTAGATGCCGTACTTTCAGCGGGAAAGCTTGAGCAATATATTGAAGACTATGCCTACACGGTTTTTCCACAAGCTTATAGCACGGAAAGACCAGATAGAGCTATTGGAAATATGCTAGAAGGGAGAATAGTTCTTATTATAGAAGGAACGCCAATGGTGCTTGTATATCCAGCAATATTCATGCAATTTTTTCAGGCTGTTGAGGATTATACTGAAAGAACAGTTGTATCCTCTTTTGTAAGACTTCTAAGAATTTTGGCGGCAATTATTGTTATTACCCTACCTTCTATTTATTTAACACTTATAAAGTTTAATGTAGAGCTTATACCCATAAAATTTGTCACCCCCATTGTTCAGTCAAGGGTAGGAATTGCTCTAACTCCATTTTTAGAGATTATAGCTATGGAACTAGTTGTGGAGTTTTTACGAGAGGGTGGCTTAAGGCTACCTACTAAAATTGCTCAAACATTAAGTTTAGTAGGAGGTATTATTATAGGTGATACGGCAATTCAATCTAAAATGGTTAGTCCGACTACCTTACTTATAGTGGGAATTACCGTAATTACTACCTTCTTAATTCCTAATTATGATATGTCTCTTTCTATTCGAATGTTACGATTTCCAATGCTGGTACTAGCGAATGTTATGGGTATATTTGGAATTGCAGTGGGTTGGTTTTTAATTTTAGTTCATCTTTCATCTTTAGATAGTCTAGGTGTACCATATTTTGAGTTTCATAAAAATGACATGAAGGATACATTTATTAGAGCACCGCTTTGGAAGATGAACAAGCGGCCAGAGGGAATTCCGAATAGTGACACTATAAGGCAAACGGATTTTAGAAATAAGTTTAAGAAAAAAAGGTAGTGAATAAAATGGAGGGAAGCTCTGATAAAAAACAAAGCTTAACAGTAAGTCAGTTTGCCCTTATTATCTTTGGTAGCATCGTTGGAGTTGGTGTTTTATCACTTCCAAATGGCGTAGTAAAAGCTGCTCATCAGGATGGATGGATTTCCACTTTAATTGGTGGGATATATCCATTATATGTTGTAAGTATAGCCAATTATATAAGTAAAAAATTTCCTAATGATAACATACTAATTTTGAGTAAAAAGTATTTTGGTAAAATTCTTGGGAATATATTTAATTTAATATTTGCTACTTATTTTATTTTTATAACATCGATGATTGCTTGTTATTATAGTAACTTAATGCGAAGTTATATGATGGGATTTTTAACACCTTTTAAACTTATAGCTATCCTAGTTATCTGCATTATTTATGGGGCTTCAAGAGGGTTAAAAGTAATAGGAAGAATAAGTGAGATTTCTTTTTACGTTACAATCATTCTTCTATTATCACCTATAATAGCTTTACGATTTCCGAACATGACAAATATTTATCCTGTATTTGGTTCTGGTTTTAGTTCAATAGCAAATGGAGCTATAAAATCAAGTTTTGCTTATGGAGGAGCAGAAATAATATTACTTATTTATCCTTTTCTAAAAGAGAAAAAGAAAATTCTTAAATCTTCTATTATAAGTGTGACTATAGCTATTACTCTTTATGTTTGGTGTGCTTTCATAACTATATATTATTTAGGCCCAGATATTGTGAACAAAAATTTTTGGTCATTTTTGGTGGTAACAGAAAGTATAACCGTATCAGTAATCAATAATTATAGATATATTTTTATGACATTTTGGAGTTTAGTTGCATTTAAAAGTATGAGCATTAACTGCTATGCAAGTATATATATTTTAAAAGAGTTTGCACATAAAATAAAGACTAAAAATATTTACTTTTTAATGTATCCACTACTTGTATATTTAGCTCTAAAGTTTGGTAATGAAATAGGTAGGCAAAATATTAACGATATTATTTTACCATGGTTTATCATATTTAATTTATTATATATGACATCTATTGCTATATTTATATCCTTTAAGGGAGGAGGTAGAGCTTGAATAAAAAAAAATACTTCATCATAATAATTGGTATTTTTATTTATGTATTTATTATGCTTGATCAAGGCCGGGTACCTATTGAGGAGATAGTAACTATTAATGGCATTGGGTATGATATAGAAAAAAAAGGTGAAGATATCATTGAATATAGTGTGCCGATTAATACAAATGTTTATAAGGCAAGTGGTAAGCAAGCGAATTTGTTATTTAATGAGCAAGGTCAAAATTTAGGAGAAGTAACTCAGAAAAGGCAAGAAAAGATGGATAAAAAGTTTGTACAAGGCCAGGAAAAGGTAATTTTTGTAAGTCAAGATTATGCAAGGCATGGTTTGAAAACTTTGATAGATGATAGATTTAGAAATCCACAAGCGAACGATATGGCTTATATGGTAGTATGCAAAGGGAAAGCAGAGGATTATTTAAAGTACAAAAAAAAAGGTTATAGTAACTCTTCAGAGTATATAGGGGGGCTTGTAGAATCTTATGGCAATTATAGTTTTTTTTCTAACAACTACAAGTTAATAGATGCGTATGTGAGAATTGGAGCTGAGGGTAGAAGTCTGGTGCTTCCATATATAGAAATAATGCAAGAAGGATTAGAAATCACTGGTGTGGCTATTTTCAATGGAGATAAAATGGTAGAAGTTGTGGATATACAAAAGGGTAAAATACTTAATTTGTTAAAAAACGATGATGTACATGGGATATTAACTTTACAAAAGAGCCCTAAAGAGTTTATTGATTTTGATGCAAAAACTGGTAAAAGAAAAGTGAAATGTTATAAGCAAGGAAATAAATACAGTTTTATTATTGATTTAACATTCACAGGTACAATTACTAATAATGAAATGTACGCTAATATGTTAAAGGATATAAACAAAAAAAAAGAATTTGAAAAAGATATGGAAAAAGAGATTGAAAAGCAATGTGTTGATTTTATAAAAATAATGAAAAGTGATTATAAGATTGATTGTATTACTCTTGGAAGAGAAGCAGCTGCAAAGTATGGAAGGCAGAAAAATATTGATTGGAATAAAGTAGTTTCAAATGCAGATATTAAAGTTAATGTAGTGGTTAATGCAGATTTACAGGGTAGAGGAGATTATTAATCATGCAGATAGAAAAGAAAAATCTACTAACTCCAAATGAAGTAACTTTTATATTAATAGGAATTGTGCTTGATGTAACGGCTACAAGTTTACCGAATGGGGGAATAGATATTGCAAAACAGGATGAGTGGATTTCTGTAATAATAGGGGCTTTATATCCCTTATATGTAGCTATCTTAGCTATATATGTAAGTGGAAAATATCCTAAGGATAATATTTTAGTGCTTAGTAAAAGATACTTAGGCAAGACATTTGGGAACATATTAAATGTTCTTTTTTTACTAAGTTTTTTTAGCTTTTTTCCACCATTAATTACAACAATCACGTTAATTGTAAGAACGGAAGCATCGCCTATTTTAACTCCTTTTAAAATTTATGTAGTTTTATTTTTTATAGGAGTATACGCTGCAAGTCGCGGGATTAAAGTGCTGGGAAGGACATGTGCTATCACCTTTTGGATGGTTCTAGGGGTCATTATCCCTACCATCTCTATTTTAAAACAAGGAAGTTATTTAAATATAAGTCCTGTATTTGGAGCAGGGATTATAAATATTTTAAAAGGGAGCGTGTATTCTGCTTATGATTACTCATTAATGGAGCTTATATTTTTAATTTATCCATTTATAAACGACAGTGGCAAGATAAAGAGTTCCGTTTTAAAGGCAGTAGGATTTACTGCTATTATATATACATGGATTACTTTTATAACCATATATTATATGGGAAAAGATATTATTCATAAAACGATATGGAGTTTTTTTACAGTGACATCGGCAGTAAAGGTTGAAGTAATAAATAATTTTAAATATATTTTCGTGTTTTTTTGGATAATTATAGCAATTAAATCTGTCGCTATTTTTAATTACGTGTGTTTATTTTTCTTAAATGATTTTAAGAAGATAAAAAATAAAAAATTAATATATGTTGTTATAGCTGTTTTGGTTATTATCATTACAAACAATTATTATCCAGATAAGTTAGCAATGGAGGAAATTATAAAATATACCCTTCCAATCAGCGTTATTTACAATTTGATATATATAACTCTCATCACCAGTTTAATATGGATAAAAAAAGGACGGGTAAAATGAAAAAATATATGAATATAATATTTATTGTTTTTTTATGTAGTACTCTAATTATGGTTATTTTTGGAGGAGAAAATACAAAAACACAGAGTGTGGAGGATTTAGGTATTTCTGTGGGTGTAGGAATGGGAATAAATAAAAATGGTGAAGGGAATATAATATATAGGGTATCTACAACTGCTAATGAATATAAAGAAGACGGCACTATTGAAACACTATTAGGTACCGGAATAGGTAGCACTATTGGGAAAACAAGAGAGAATAGACAAAAAAAAATAGGAAAAGAATTTTTTTTAGGACTATCAAAGATTTATATAGTAGATGAGGAATATGCTAAATATGGAATAAGAGGTTTAATAGATGTTAATTTTAAGAATCCTGTGGTTAATGACAATGCATTTTTAGTTGTATGCAAAGGTAGGAATGAAGATTATCTTAATTATACTTCCCCAGGTTATGATAATTCAGCAGAGTACATAAGTGATATGATCAAAAACTCGGTAAACTATAATTTTTTTAAGGAAGACTACATGTTTAAAGATGCATTTTTATCAATAGATGCGGAGGGCAAAAATGTTGTTAGTCCCTATATTGAAATAATGGAAGATGGAATTAAAATAAAAGGTATGGCAGTTTTTAACAAGGATAAGCTAGCTGTTATTTTGGATATGAAGGATACGAAAATAATGAATATGCTCAGGGAAAATAAAGTAAAGGGCATATTAACTATACAAAAGGATTCGGATAAGTATGTAAATTATCAAGGGTCAGCTAAAAGAAAAATTACATGCAGGAAAATAGGAGATAAATATACTTTTATTATTGACTTGGATTTGGAAGGAGAAATTATTAACAATGAATTATATAAAGGTATGGCAACAAACTTAGGGGTGACCAAAAGGTTCGAAGATGACATGGCAAAACAAGTGGAAGAAATGTGCAATGGATTTTTGGGGAGGATGAAGAACAAATATAAGGTAGATCTACTGCAGTTAGGATGGGTGGCTACAGCGAAATATGGAAGAGACACAGGAGTAGACTGGAATGAAGTTATCTCTAACTCTGAGATTAAAGTAAATGTAAAGGTACATGTTGATAAGTTAGGAAGAGGACAGTATTAAATATAGGTAAGTAAGAAAAAATAGAAGGTGACACTTTGAAAAAGAAAATAATAATAATTGTGTTGTTAGTTGTAAGTATAGTTTCAATTTATTTAGAAAAATATAAAGTAAGCCCTATGGAGGATTTAAATGTAATCTCAGGAATTGGTTTTGATATTAATAAAGAGGTAAATGGTAATGTGCAATATAGTGTCCCTTTTTCTATATATGGTTTTAAAAGTAAGGGAAAAGGTGGTCTACCAATCACTACTAAAAGGGCAAGTAGGCCTGGAGAAAATATTGAAAGAACTAGTAGTATTATAATGGAAAAGTCAAATACTATTGGAGATACAAGGGAAGATAGACAATTAAAGTCAAGCAAGGCTTACACAATCGGAACTGAAAAAATGGCTGTAATAGGCGAAGAACAGGCAGTTTATGGGATACTTAATATGGTAAATATACTTTTTTCTAATGCAAGTATTAATGATTCAGATATTTTTTCAGTGTGTAAGGGGAAGGCCGAAGATATATTAAGGTTTAAGGTAGAAGGATATCCTAGTTCTTCAGACTATATGGAGGGTATGATTAAAAATGCTACAAACTATAATTTTTTAAGTTTGGAATATAATTTACTTAATATATACATAACATTGGATTCGGAAGGGAAAAATTTAGTACTTCCTTACCTAGAAGTAAAGGATAACAATATCTTCTATACAGGTATGGCTTTATTTAAAGGGAATAAAATGGCTTATGTATTGCCTATGGACGAAAGTAAAATTATGAATATGCTTAGGGAGAAAAAAGTGAAAGGAATATTAACTCTTCAGGAAGGTCCAGATAAATATATAAATTATTATGCAATGGTTAAAAGGAAGGTAAAATGCAATAAGATAGAAGGTAAATATGAATTTAACATTGATTTAAATTTGCAGGGAGACATCATAGAGAACACATTATATAAAAGTATTAATAAAGAAAGTGAAAAAGAATTTGAAAAGCTTATGGGAAAGAAAATAGAGAAAATGTGTTATGATTTTTTAGGAAAGGTGAAAAATGTATATAAAATAGATTGCTTAAATTTAGGAATGGATGCTGTAGCTCAATATGGCAGAGAAACTGGAGTGGATTGGAATGATGCGGTAAGTAATGCAGATATTAAAGTAAATGTAGTGGTGAAAATTGATGGGATTGGAAAGGGTCAGTATTGAATGAATATAGGGAGTAAATAAGATGGATAAGGCAAAAAACAATTTGCTTGAAGAAAGTGAAGCTACAGCAATGGTAGTGGGATTTATAATTGGAGCAAGCGTTCTGGCATTGCCTAATGGAGTAGTACAGGATGCAAAGCAGGATGGATGGATATCTGTATTAATTGGTGGTATATATCCTCTATATATAGCTTTGATAGCTATATATTATGCAAAAAAACACCCTAATCAGGATATATTGGCTTTAAGTAACTTATATTTAGGAAAGGTCATAGGAACTATATGCAATATTTTATTTATGCTTGAGTTTGGTGTATTTGCTATAGCTGAAATTGTTAGTTTAAGTAATATTTTTAGAGTGCATGCAACACCTTTTTTAACACCAATAAAAGTTTTTATTCCAACTATACTATTAGCCTTATATTTAAGTAGTAAAGGGATAAAAGTACTAGGACGAATCAATAAAATTTCATTATATGTTACAGTTGCTTTACCATTGATATTAGTGTTCTCACTAAAAAATGGAAATTATTTAAACCTGTTTCCTATATTTGGGACAGGGGTTAAAAACATTTTCAGTGGCAGTCTTGAATCAGTTTCTGCCTATGGGGGAATGGAAGCTATATTTTTATTTTATCCTGTTTTGAAAGAAAAAAATAAAATAAAAAAGATAACTTTAGATGCTTTATTTATCACTATGGGAATTTATGTTTGGGTTACAATTGCATGCATCTATTATTTAGGATATAAGGTTACATCTATAGCCTTATGGCCAGTTTTAATAGTAACAGGGGGGGTAAATATAGTAGTATTAAATAATTTTAGATTTCTATTTTTATTAGTAGGGGCTATGGTAGTGTTTAAGATTATAGCAAATGAGCACTATGCATTTACGTATATTCTGAGTGATGTATTAAAAATTAAGGATATAAATAAGACATTTTGGATCACATTTCCAATTATTCTTTACTTATGTATGTTAATTAAAAATGAAGTGCAAAGAAGAGCAATCATTGGGTATATTGTTCCTAAAATAGTTTTATTTAATATAACGTACATATCTATTATTGCCATATTGATATTTGTAAAAGACAAAGGTCGAAAGTAAACTGTTTTTAGTTAAAATTTATTTATAAATATCTTTATTATAAAAAAACCAGAATTCTTTCAACATTTTCTATAATAAAGCAAAATAATATTTTATCAAATCTATATGTATGAATTTTGGTTAGATGTATAATATTAATATTGAGTATTTTATTTATTTTTATGATTGAAAAAATAGTTTTGGAGGAAGTGACGTAATATGCCTTTTAATGTATACGATAAGAATAGAAAATATTTAGGATTCATTCAATCTGCATATCCGCAATATACAAATGTATTTATGGTTGCGAGTACAGATATTAAGCTTACGGAAAAGGACTTTGATATAAATAAAATAAAATCTGAGTTAGCAAGTTTTCTGGGATGTAAAAGTATTTTAGGGAAAATTAATGAGCAAAGATTAAGTAAAAGCATAGAGAATATAATAATTAAAGAATTCAAAAAATTCAAAGATAATACCTATGAAGAATTATTAAAACTAGTATATCTTAGAATAATACGTTCTGAAGAAAACTTTAATTATAAAAAAGTAGATTTAACACAAATAAATGCATATTTCTTAGTAGATATTAATAATGCTATAATTGAAAATGATTCCATAATTATAGATGAAGAGATAGATTATATTTGTAATAAAAAAATAGGAAATCTAATTCCTATTGTTGCAAAAATAACTGATTATCCGGTAATACAAATTGATAGTTTAATGTCAGGTCAAGGGTTGTTATTAGGGGCAGACCTTGCTGATTTGGTAGGAAGAAGCCATATACATAGGACAAAATTAAAAATAAAATCAGGGAATTTTGCATATGAACTCAATTTGCCTGTAGAGTTATACATAAAAATAGGCGATGTAATTGAGATGTATGTAAGCAACAGAGTTGTTAAAAGAATATTTTGCGATGGCATAATATATGAGTTTTAATACTGTTAGGATTAAAAAGAATTTTTATTGGAGATATGAATATGTATATTAATGAAACAAAACTAAAAGTAAGATATGTAGAGACAGATCAAATGGGAATTGTTCATCATTCAAATTATTACGCTTATTTTGAAGTGGGTAGAACAGAATTTATAACAGCAATAGGAATGACATATAAAGAAATGGAAAAAGATAATATTATGTTACCAGTTGTGGAAAGCTCATGTAAGTACATAGAAGGCGCAAAATACGAGGATATAATTATTATCCAAACATTTATGAAAGAGCTAAATGGTGTCAAGGTAATATTTAATTATAATGTAGTTCGAGCAGAGGATGGAAAAATTTTGGCTAAGGGTAGTACAACACATGCTTTTGTTAATGAGAAATTTAGAGTCGTAAATCTTAGAAAAGTTAATATTGATATGTGGAGTAAACTTAAAAAATTATTTGAAGAATAGAAATTCTATTCTTCAAATAGTTTTCACTAATTATTTAGCAAGATTTGTGAAATAATGTTTTGGTATGAAACCTTTTTTAATACCTTCTGTAACTAGTAAATATGTTGCAGTAGTATCAAATCTAGCATCATGAAAATTTGCAGCGTCTCCAAAATACTTGTTGCTTTTTAAGTTTATTTGATCTTCATTTAAGTCAAGAAATTTAATGGCTTCTGCTAATTTTGGATTTTTGTATCCTCCACGTGAAGTGAAAAGTTTACATATGTCTTTATAATACTTCATGGTACAAAATGTATGTTTAGGGTTTAGAGTATGTCCACAATTCTCAAGTTCGTGAGTTAAAAATTTTATATCGAAATTAACATTGTGCCCTATAAGAATGTCTGCACTTATAAAATCTTCAATAAAACCTTCATAAGAATCTTCGAAAGTTTTGCCATCGCTTAGTGCAAATAAAGCATCTACGCTAAAACCATGTACATCCTCTGCAGATGGTTCTACATAATCTACAGTAAAAAATATATTTTTACCTATTGTTTTTGTAGGTTTATAGTCAGTATCAACGAGTATATAACTAAGCTGACATATATTACCTGGTCTTATGCCAGTAGTTTCTGTATCAAAAAAAATCATTCTCATTAAATGAGCCCTCCCATATTTCTTCGCGGAATATAACAATAATGTTACATCAATTATAACATAGATTTTACATCTTTATATATTGTATATACTAAGTATAGTAGTAGATAGAATTCGAAAAAATAAATTATAAAACAAAAGGACTGATTAAAGTTAACTTTAATCAGTCCTTTTGTTTTAGATTATAGTGTTTGAAATCTTAATATTATTTTCTGTGTTCAACAAGATCAATTGCTCCAAGCACTATGTGAGCAAGTCCAAATCCTACAATACCAGCTTCTATCATAGGAAACATATTTTTCTTCTTCATGTTACTCTTTGAAAATGATGCACCAGCAACGCTTACAACTGTACCTAAAATCGTTGGTATTAATCCTTCACGCATATTAAAAAACCTCCTTTTCAATAACATATTAATATCTTTCACAAAAGAGAGAATGTTAATACTGTGAAATATATAGAATATAATCTATATATTATTATTTATGTATTTATTTACTTGTTTTAGTTACTATTTCTATTTTGTGTTTTATTAGAATGTTTTTGTATGTTAGTATTACTAGGCAAATCAGCATTTTTAATGTTTTTATTTTTAGATGTATGCACATTATTTTTAATTTTATTTGAATTTTCATGTTTTGTAATGGATGATGAATTACTAGTTGAATTTTTGTTTTCAGTTTTGATATCGTTGTTAATTTTATTATATTTTTTTGTTGTAGATTTGCTGTTATCTTTCAACGTATCTTTAATTTCAGCTGACTTATTTTCGCTTATATTTATATTTGATTGGTTATTTGTAATTTTTCTTTTGTAACTATTGTTATTTAAAGTTGAAGTATTTATTTTTTTATTATTAATTATAATATCAATGTTTTTAGTGTTGCCCGGAGATAGATTAATTTTAACATTTAAATTATTACTACCTATAGTATTTTCAAAGTTAGAAATATCTATAGAGATGGTTTTGGTACTTTTAATATCAAGATTAATAACTTTTTTATCACTTACATATTTTTCGTTTATAAAGTTTTCAGTTTTAGCTTCTTTAACTAAAAGGCCAAGACCGACATCGATAGATTTATTTTTTAACTTAATATTATTAAGTATTAGGGCACCATCAGAATTCAGTGGCTTAGAATTAATAATTTTATTCCATTTATTGGCGTCAATAGAAATAGAAGGGTTAATCCTAAGAATTATAGTTGAAACAGGGGTATAGTAGGTATGCGCGTAGGCGCTAGAAACAAGCACAAACATCAGTGATGCAACGCTTATAACATATTTATAAATAAATAAATTTTTCTTGTATAATTTTCCTGTATAAATTTCGCCTATATTGGGCAATACTTTGCTAATTTTTATATATAAAAATTCTCCACTGGAAGTCATAATGCCAGCTTTTTTATTAATGATATTTATCACAATACCTGTTTTATTCATTTATGTCACCCTCTTTTATATCAAGATAGGATTTTAAATACACATATTCCGGATTAGTAATTATTAGTATTAAAGAAATTATATATATACGCCATTTTTCTATTAACTTTCTGTTGGAGGCAGTTAGTATTATTATTTCCTTAGTTGGTAGCCTTTTCTTTGTCCTTAAATGCCTTAATATTGATTCTTCTCTAGATGATAAAAATGCAACATTTAATAAATTATTTCTTGTATCTTTGTGAGAGGGGGATAAGTTAATTAGTGAATCAAAATTAATTTTATATTTTAATAATTCCTTAGAAAATAAATTTATTTCATCAACTCTAAATTCATTCTCTATTTGAATCTCAAAATTAGTGATTGAATTTTTTTCATCTATATAATCTATATTAAATTCATTATTAGAAAACATTAGACTAGGGCATGTTGCATTTTTTCTAAAAAAATCTATTAAGGAATTTTTAATAATAATTTTACTAAAACCATAAAAATTTCCTTTTGTTTTATCATACTTGTCACAAGCTACATTAAAGGAAGTAAGTGCGATACTAAGTTCTTCATCATTCTCCCAGCTTAAATGTCTTTTGCATATCTTATTTGTAGTTGAATAAATAAAACCTTTGCTTTCTTCAATAAAATTATTACGATTTTCAATAAATAAATTATCTATATTAAAACTTTGTTCTTCATCTAACCCCGGGACTGTTTTTTTATTTTTATGAAAAAGAAGTTTTAAGTTCATTTGTACACCCCTTATAATTTCTATACGTAAATATTATTAATTTTAAGAGGGTAAAGAAAAATAAACTGCAATTTAAGTAAAATGGAAAAACCCTCTAATAAATCATATCATGTAACGTATATAAAGTGAAATTTAAAATATGGGACAATAATTAATGACTATTATTTATATAAGAACAATACGAGGAGGAATTAACATGAAGAGAGTAGGTATTTTAGTTGCAGCTATAGTATTTACAATAAGCATAAATACACAGGTGTTTGCAATAGGTGTTGAAAATTCTAATAGTACAAGTAATGAAATAAATATAAATGAGATTGCAAATAAGGAAACAAAAATCATAGCAGATAGCATTTTCTATTTTATTAACAAGGGATTAGATAATCTAAAATTATTTTTAAACCTTGAGGATGTTAAGAAAACAGAAATAATTTTACAAATTGAAAATGAAAGATTAGCGCGATGTGACGATATGACAGATAAAGAAAAATATGAATTGGCAAAAGATATGATTAAAGAATTAGAAAAGGGAAATAAATTAAGTGCCACAAGACAAGAATATCAATTGGTGAAAGTTAGTTTAGAGCAAGCGAAGAAATCTGGTGATGAGGTAGCAATAAAAGTGGCTGAAGAATTGCTAAAAGAAAAACAAAGTTTATATAAAGTTGCTATAGAAGAAGATAAAAGTGTTAATTTAACAAATAAGGTAGAAGGTAAAACTGTTAGTGTGCCAAACAAAGTAGAATAAAAATTACCTTCTAGGTAAAAATAAAGTATTGTAATAAAACATTACAATGCTTTATTTTAATTTTAGAGGAGGAAATATTTATGAAGAAAACAAAATTACCAAAAGGTCAACATGAAGAGCAAGTTGAGTTAGTAAAAAATATGCTTGAGAGTGGAAGTGGTATTATCGAAGTTATGACATCAACAAGTCTAAATGAAGAGGAAGTTTTAAAAATCAATAATGACTTTAGAGGAGAAAAATAGTAAACAAGTTTTTTAAATAAGATAATTAATGTAATTAGGATAATAAATAAATTTAAGGAGGAAATATTATGGCTAAAAAGGGAATGAGTAGACCTATGTCACCAGAAGTTCAAAGTAAAGGTGATAAAAACAAAAAAATGAAGAGGAATGATGCGAAAAATGTTCCGGTAGTAGGTAAATAAAAAAATAAGAAATTAATTAAACACCAAACCTGGTATTACCAAGGTTTGGTGTTTTAAATTAAGTTTATTCGTATAATCCAAATCCAGTAATAACCAAAAGATCCCAATCGGTTTCTTCATTTTTAACCCATTTGTATTCAATACAAAGTTCTTTTAACCAGGCATTTAGGCCATTACTTTTTTTTGATACATTTGGAGATTGTCTTCCAAAATTTTGTTTTATAACTTCAAGTAATTCTTGTTGCTCCTCTTGTCCTAGTTCCTTATCAAGTTGTTCTTCTATAAAGTCACAACATAGCTCATAACATTTTTTATCATCAACATACAAATCATCAGCGATTAACTGTCTTTTTTTATTCATGGTATTCTGAACAGCATTAATTTCTTCTGAATTCGTTAAGTATTTCTTAGCTATGTTCATAGCAGAAATTTCATTATCTATCTTAATTATTGCTCTTTCCAATTTTGCATTTCTCATTTTAATCTTCTCACTTTACAGTTTTTATTTAGTCATTATTTATATCATCTTAAAATTTTGTTAATAAAAATTAAATCTATTCCTTAGGATGACTGCATCCCCGTTTCTAGGGATGACTACTGACAATAAATTAATTATATCATAAATTGACTATGTTCGGAAAGAACGTTAACCAATTTTAGATTCTAATTCTTTTAATAAGGTAATATAGGTATCCTGAAGATTATTTTTTTTAGCGGCAGTTTCTACCTCAAAGCAGGCAAGGTCAATTTCGCTTAGTTGCTCTTTGCTTAACTTTCTTTGTGCAAAGGTATAAATGGTGGTATCTTCTTTTTCTATATGCCTATAAAGAAGGTCAGTGTATCCTATAGCATTTGCAATTATATCTACTTTGGAATCATTATCTCCACCCTTAAATTTAATTAAAGCTGTTTCCAAATTTCCTATAAAAAGTCTGCCTAAATCATGTTCAACAAGCATACCCATAATGGGACCATTAGCTATGCGCTCTCCTAAAACGTCACCCATTTTTTTAAAGAGAATAACCTCTTCTTTATTATGATGATGTTTATCTGCAAAATTACGTACAAAATCAATAACTTTATTAAAATCATTATAATCAACTTCTTCATTGTTAAGCACCTTAATAGAGATTTTCCTTGTTACAGCGAGCATCCTCTTTATAAGTTTATGTTCTTCGATCATTAAATCTATAGCATTCATATTTATACCTCCTAGAAAATTTATTATATGGATTATTTAAGAATTTATACTTTATCTTAAACAAAACAAGTTATTATATACATATTTACAAATTAGCAATTCTTATTAATTAAAATATATCATATGAAAATGTCTAGGTAAACTACAATTGTTACGGAATATATAAATGGAAATTTATCTTTATATGGTGTAAAATTAGATTATTATAGCAAATTCGTAGAAAAAAATAAAGTAAGGTTTTAGTATTAGATGAGGAGTGTCTGTATGAACATTAGAAAAGAATATTTAGAAAACGTAAAAAGAATTGTAGTGAAGGTAGGAACTTCAACATTAACTCATTCTACTGGATTATTAAATTACAAACATATTGAAAGTCTTATAAGACAACTCGCGGATGTTCATAATAAAGGAATTGAGGTAGTCCTTGTAACTTCTGGAGCCATAGGAGCTGGTATGGGGAAATTAGGGCTTACAAAAAGACCGGAAACAATACCAGAAAAGCAGGCGGCAGCAGCTGTTGGTCAAGGCATATTAATCCACATGTATGAGAAGTTTTTTTCAGAGTACGGAAAAACAACGGCACAAATTCTTTTGACAAAAGAGGATTTTGGTGATAAAGCGAGACATTTAAATGCTCATAATACATTTTTGATGTTATTATCACAAGGGGTAATTCCCGTGGTAAATGAAAATGATGCTGTAATCGTTGATGAAATAATGGTTGGAGATAATGATACCCTGTCGGCTATGGTTACAAACCTAATAGGGGCAGAATTACTTATAATACTTTCTGATATTGATGGATTATATGATTCAAACCCTAGGGTAAATCCTGATGCGAAAATAATATATAATGTACAAAATATTACTGATGAAATTAAGGAATCAGCTCAGGGAGCAGGAACGGAGCTTGGAACTGGTGGTATGGCAACTAAGATTAATGCAGCAGAAATTGTAGTAGATGCAAATGCTGCTATGATTATAGCAGAAGGCTCTACACCTAATGTTATTACTGACATTTTAGAAGGAATTGAAATAGGTACATTATTTAAAGGAAATGCTAGGACTAAAGATACCAAGTAAAACGGATTAATAAATTGAAGTTAGTAACTGCTATTAGCTAAAGGACAAAAGGAGGGTATGAATGGATTTTGATAACTACATTATAAATATAGGTAGAAATGCAAAAGCTGCATCTAGGATTATGGTTACTGTTAGTACCACTATGAAAAATAATGCACTTTTGCATATGGCTGAATCTTTAATTGATAACAAAGAAACTATAATAAAAGCTAATAATAAGGATATGGAATCTGGAAAGAAAAGTGATTTATCTACTGCGATGCTTGATAGATTAATGATTAATCAGGAGAGAATTGAAAAGATGGCTGAAGGACTTAGAAATGTATCGACTCTGCCAGATCCAATAGGTGAGGGTATAAAAAAGTGGAAGCGACCAAATGATTTAGATATTTCCATGGTAAGGGTTCCACTTGGTGTTATAGGTATGATTTATGAGTCAAGACCAAATGTTACTGTTGATGCAGCAGCTTTATGTATAAAAGCAGGAAATTCAATAATACTAAGGGGCGGGTCAGAAGCTATAAATACTAATATGGCTTTAGCTAAGGTTATTATTAAAGCGGCCACGACTGTAGGACTACCAGAAGGGTGTATTCAACTTATTGAGATGGTGGACAGGGAATTAGTAAATAAATTAGTAAAACTTAATGATTATGTAGATGTAATTATTCCAAGAGGTGGAAAGGGACTTAAAAAGGCTATTATAGCAAATGCAACAGTACCAGTAATTGAAACAGGATCAGGTATATGTCATATATATGTGGATGCAGATGCTGATTTAAAAATGGCTGAAGAAATAATAGTTAATGCTAAAACTCAAAGGCCAGGGGTATGTAATGCGGTAGAGACAGTACTAGTTCATAAAGATATTGCTAGAGAGTTTTTACCAAAACTATCAAAAAGACTTTATGGATTAGGTGTAGAAATAAGAATATGTGAAAAGGGACTCGAAATTATAGAAGGTGCAAAAGCTGCGATGGAGGAAGATTGGGCTACTGAATATTTAGATTTAATACTTTCAATTAAGGTTGTCTCAACAATAGAAGATGCAATAGATCATATTTTTAAATATGGAACAAAACATTCAGAGGCTATAATAACTAACAATTATACGAACTCTCAGAAATTTTTAAGGGAAGTTGATGCTTCTTGTGTTTATGTGAATGCTTCTACAAGATTTACAGATGGTGCAGAATTTGGATTTGGAGCAGAGATAGGAATAAGTAATCAAAAACTTCATGCTAGAGGACCAATGGGACTTGAGCAACTTACAACTACAAAGTATCTTATATATGGAGATGGCCAAGTTAGAAAATAAAGAGCAATTAACCTAAATAGATAACATCATAGATTAATTATAAGATAAGTATAGGTGATTATTTATGCTTATCTTATTTTTGATTATTTTATGAAGTAAGTTTTGAAAATTTTAAGAAGGAGCTGGTATTATGTCTATAGAAAGACTAGGAAGATTAATAAAAACTAAAGGTTATATATATATAATTTTAGGTATAGTATGTGAAATATATTATATAGGGACAATAATATTTGGAGGGATAGTAACTTTTGCATGGTTTTATCTAGTTGTTGGAATAGTATTAATAACACTCGGACTAAAAGAGAGAAAAAATAAGAAAGAATATATGTTAATAAGACCAGGTAAGATTAAAAACATGGTGAAAATATGTTTTTTACTTGCCTTAGTTTCTGTTGTAATTATAGAAGGTTTAATAATTCAATCAGCTGTATCAAAACATAAGGAAAAAAGTGACTATCTTATGATTTTAGGTGCAGGTATTAGAGGAGAAGTTCCATCGACGGCACTTTATCAAAGACTTTATGCAAGTCTTAAATATATTGAAATTAATCCTAATGTTAAAATAGTAGTCTCAGGTGGTAGAGGGTCAGGTGAGAGCATTACTGAAGCGGAAGCTATGAAAAGATTTTTAATAAAACATGGAGTCTCAAAAAATAATATTATAAAAGAAGAAAGGTCAACCAATACCTTTGAAAATATGAAGTTCACAACGCAGATCTTAAAAAAATTAAATAAAAAAGAAAATATAGAAGTAACTGTTGTAACAAATAATTTTCATATGTTCAGAGCTAAATTTTTAGCGCAAAGACAAGGATTAAAGGTATATGGTTATCCGGCACCGCTTCACCCAATGCTAGTTCCTACTTGCTTTGCAAGGGAGTATTTAGCAGTGATAAATTCATTTATATTTGATAAATGATAATATATTAGAATAGAGAGATAAGATAAAGGAAACAATATACGCATATATGTATATTTATGCACTATTATAAATATAATAATTGATTTATAAACTAAGTTTTTTTATGTTTATTTCTCTAAGTGGCTTGATATAACGATTTAAAACTTTGATAAATTATTACGGTTATCTATTGACATATGCATTTAAATACAATATAATGTATATATACAGTAAATGGTTTATTCTATTAATTCAGGAGGTAATATAAATGTCAAACATGCAATTATTTCAATCAAAAACAGAATTAGTAGGTTTTATATCAGAATATCTCATCAAACACGATGATACTATAGCAATAATAAAAAAAGACTTAAGAAAAGATGTAATTAAATCATTATTAATAAGTGAGGATTTTAATACATTTAAAGACCTTTCCGGAATAGACGAAAATGTATTATTTCTAATTAAGACTGGTGATAAAAAAGGTAAAAATTTAAGCATTAAGATTTGTGATGCGCATAATCAACAAACCAAAGCTTTCAAAATGATAGATATAGATAATATATTACTTGTAGATGGTTTAATTACTGATGATGAGGCTGGAAGTATTACTTATTATAAAGAAATTACTAAAATGAGATTACAATAAAAAGCTATGTATGCTTAAATATATAAATAAGATACTAAAAAACATTAAAATGGTAAAAATCCCAGGATAACTTTGGGGTTGGTACTATTTTATTTTTTTGGTGAATATTTTTTATTTATAGACGAAGTGTAACAATCAATAATTCCACAAATGAAAGATAAAAGTGAACAATAGTTGAAATAATATACGTAAATGCAGTAATATATAATTAAGTAGGATATAATAGTCTTATACCGATATTCATAAAAAAGGTAGACTAGTATTCTGGCTAGTTATTTTTTAAATATTCAAAAAATAAATTTAAATGTAAACAGTGGGGTTGTTAGATATGTCAGAAAAAAGGATCTTTAATGAGGAAATTGAAACTAAAGAGAAAATTGATATTAAAGAAAAAATAGAAACTAAAATTAGGAAACCTAGTAACTATATGGTTGTTATTCACAATGATGATTATACAAGTATGGAATTTGTTGTGCAGGTTTTAGTTGGAGTTTTTAAAAAACAGGTTGTGGAAGCCACAAGAATTATGTTTGATGTCCATAAGAAAGGTAGTGGCGTCGCTGGAATATATAGCCATGATGTAGGCTTAACAAAAATTGATCAAACTATGGAAATGTGTGAGGAAAGTGGATTTCCACTGAAATTAACATTAGAAGAGGAGTAATTATGCAATTAGATGATATAGTAAATGAAATTATTACCGCAGCTTTTAATGAAGCTCAAATGTCAAATCATGAGTATTTTACCCCAGAACATATTCTTTATGCTTCTTTGTTTTTCGAAGAGGGTATAGAAATAATAGAAAATAGTGGCGGTAATGTTAAAAGGCTAAAGAACCAAATTAAAAAATTTTTAAAGGAAAATATAGAGGTTGTAGAAGACACAGAACCTATACAAACCGTTGGAATACAAACAATTTTATCAAGCGCTGCAGATCATGTTATGTTATCTGGAAAAGAGTTAGTAAAGATAGGTGATGTTATTGTTGCTATGTATGATGATGAGGAAAGTTTTGCTTCTTATTTTTTAAGACAACAGCAAATGAAAAGGCGAGATCTTCTTAATTATATAGCTCATGGTATATCTGTAGTGGATACACTTGATTTTTCATCTAGTATAGGGAGTGAAAGAGAAGATCAAGTGAGTTTCACCGAAGACGAAGAAGAAGATATAGAATATACTTATGACGAGGATATGGATAACCCAAATCTAAAAGGAGATTTTCTAAGTAATTTTACGGAAGAGTTAACGGAAAAAGCAAAAAAAGGAGAAATGGATCCGCTTATTGGGAGACAAGATATTCTTTTAAGAACACTTCAGGTATTATGTAGAAGGCTTAAAAACAATCCAGTTCATGTAGGGGAACCTGGAGTAGGTAAAACTGCCATAACGCAAGGACTCGCACAATTAATTGTTGAAAATAAAGTACCTAAGGTATTGCAAGGAAGTAAAATATATTATTTGGATATGGGAGCTCTAATTGCAGGTACAAAGTATAGAGGTGATTTTGAGGAACGTATTAAAAAAGTCCTAAACGAAATTAGTAAAGAAGAAAAACCTATAGTATATATTGATGAAATCCATACTATAGTAGGTGCAGGTGCAGTTTCTGGAGGGTCTATGGATGCTTCAAATATTTTAAAACCATTCCTTGCGGATGGCAAGGTAAGGTTCATTGGATCAACTACTTATGATGAGTATAAAAAGCATTTTGAAAAGGATAGTGCATTAGCTAGAAGATTTCAAAAGATTGAAGTTCCAGAACCATCAATTGATGATACTGTAAGTATTCTTATGGGACTTAAAGATAAATATGAAATTTACCATAATGTTACATACAAAGATGAGGCTTTAAAAACAGCAGTAGAATTATCTAGTAAATATATTAAGGAGAGGTTTCTACCAGATAAAGCTATAGATATTATGGATGAGGCAGGTGCTTATGCAAGGCTTTATGCTGGCGATAATGATGAAAATATTGTTATAACGGTAGGTGCAGTGGAGAAAATAGTAGCTACTATTGCAAAAATTCCAGAGCAAAGTGTATCCAGTAATGAAGTAGATACATTGAAAAATTTGGATCTTAATTTGAAGAAACAGGTTTTTGGACAAGGCGATGCTATCGACACTTTAGTAAAGGCTATAAAGAGATCTCGCGCCGGTTTTAATGAAGAAGATAAACCAATAGCATCACTTCTTTTTGTAGGCCCTACAGGAGTGGGAAAGACTGAAATAAGTAAACAATTAGCTAAGAGTTTAGATATACCACTTATTAGATTTGATATGAGTGAATATCAAGAAAAGCATACTGTAGCAAGGCTTATTGGTTCGCCACCAGGATACGTAGGTTATGAAGAGGGTGGAATGTTAATTGAGGCCATAAAAAAGAAGCCTTATTGCGTTTTACTTTTAGATGAGATTGAAAAAGCTCACCCCGATATTTTTAATGTACTTTTGCAGGTTATGGATTATGCAACACTTACAGATAACACTGGTAAAAAGGCAGATTTCAGAAATGTAATTTTAATAATGACTTCAAATGCAGGAGCTAGAGAATCTAGTAAACATATAGTTGGATTCGGAGAAAGAATGGGAGCTGGCGGGGCAATTATTAAAGAGGTTCAGCGAGTATTTTCTCCGGAGTTTAGAAATAGATTGGACAATGTAATTGAATTTAATAAAATTGATAATGTTATGGCTCTTCAAATTGCAAAGAAAGCAATGAAGTTGTTTGAAGAGAAACTTTTAACTAAAAATATAAAATTAAAGGTAACGGATGCCTTATATGCCTGGTTAAGTAAAAAGGGATTTTCAGAGGATTATGGTGCAAGGGAAATTAACAGAGTTGTTCAACAAGAAATTAAAACTTATTTTGTTGATGAGGTGCTCTTTGGAGAACTTAGTACAGGCGGTAGCGCGATAGTTGACATTGTGGATGATAAACTCACAATAACAAAAGATAATTCCGATAAGATAAGTGGAAAAATACAAGTAAAAAAAGATAAATAAAAGATAAAAAGATGTTGCTAATAAAACGGCAACATCTTTTTATTTGGTTTTTTCTGCTTTTGAAAATTGACTACTCAATATAATAATATCTACGGTTCTATTTTTAGCTTTTCCAGCTGTAGTTGTATTAGTAGCTACGGGCCTACTATCACCATAGGCTACTGCAGATATCTTTTTAGGAGAAATACCTGCTTTTGAAATAAGTAGCTCAGTAACATTAGTTGCGCGAAATGCTGAAAGCTGCCAGTTAGACTTAAATTCATTATTACTCATGGGGGTACTATCTGTGTGACCCTCTATTCTTACGTAATTATTAACGTGATTTAGTATTTTACCTATGCTAATTAACTTTTTAGCAGAAGCTTCTTTAACGTCTGCGGTACCAACATCAAAGAGCAATGAAGTATTAAGACTTACTTCAAGCCCTCTCTCATCGATTTTAGTAGAAACGCTACTCGCTAAGCCATTCTGTTTCAAATATGTATCAACATTTTTTTTTATATTTTCAATTTTATTTTCTTCTGCTGCCTTACTATTTGCAGCTGTTGTAGTGGTTTCTGCCGTAACGGGATCAACTACAGTGACTGTTGAATTTGTAACACTTGTAGCAGTATCGCTACCAATAATAGAAGCTCCACCACCGCTAAAAGCTACATTAAGTGATTGGGATAGTTGTTTGTATTTAGTAGTGTCTGCACTGCTTGATGCGTACATAACAACAAATAATATCATAAGTAGAGTTATTAGATCTGAGTAGGTTAAAAGCCAGCGTTCACTATTACCTTCTTTTTCTTCCCTCTTTTTCATTATTTTTCTACCTCGTTGTTCATCTCATTAAATTTCTTTATTTGTGTTTTATCTAGGAATCCTTTTAGTTTTTCTGCTAAAATATTAGGATTTGCACCCTCTTGCATAAGAAGGACAGCCTCTATTATTAGTTCTTTCTCTTTAGATTCTTCATTGTTTAAATCTTTTAATCTTACACCTATTGGAAGAAAAAACAAGTTTGCAGAACCAACACCATATAACGTAGCTATGAAGGCTGTGGCAATTTTTTCTCCTAAAACAGATGGATCAGCAAGATTACTTAAGACTTGTACAAGTCCCATAACAGTACCTATAACACCCATTGTAGGTGCAAATCCACCTGCAGCTTCAAAAACAGCATAGTTTTCTTTATGCCTATCATAGGTTGATTCAAGTTCAAACTCTAATATGGTTTTCACCATTTGAGGGTCTACTCCATCAACAACTAGTTGTAAACCCTTTTTAATAAAAGGATCCAAATCATCAGTTATTTCCCCTTCAATACTAAGTAAACCTTCTTTTCTAGTTTTAAAGGATAATTGTTTGAAATAGTTAACAATTTCAACCAAATCTTTATCTTTCGATGTAAATACGAGTTTAATCATTGCTGGAACATTTTTTAATCTCTTAGGTGAAGATGCAAGACCTACTGATCCAATTGTACCTCCAAACACGATCATGGCTGCTGTTTTAGCTACAAGCATAACAGGGCTTCCACCTTCTAGGATGAAAGCAGCTATCAATGAACCAAAACTTAATATTATAAATAAAATTGGATAGATGTTCATAAAAACCTCCTATTTTTGAAGTTTACATTAAAATATATTTAATATAATAAAATGTAAACATAGTTTAAAATTATAAAAATAAAATAATGTTATATAATATTCTTCGAACAAAGTTATTTTTTATTTAGCCTTTTAACCAAATTTATTCAATTTATAGTAATTTATTGTTTTAATTTGAGTTAAAACATAAAAAAAACTTCAAAAGGAGTATAAATCTCCTTTTGAAGTCAATAATATTGTAGATTTTAAGGCCGGATACTTGAAAATATTAGCTTAGGCTTATTTTGACTAATGCTATTTTTTTGGAATAACCTCTGTCCAGTAGCCATCTGGGTCCATAATAAAATATATCCCCATAGGTTTATTTTGATAACATATGCAGCCCATTTTTTTATGATATGCGTAAGCTTCATCATAATTATCAGCAACTACAGCAAGATGAAACTCATTTTCACCTAGATTATATGGCTCTGTTCTATCTCTCATACAAGTAAGTTCTAACTTATGGTCTGTTGTTTCATCACCAAGAAATACAAGGGTAAAACTATCATCTGATGGATGATGGCGCCTAGTTTCTACAAACCCTAAAGCCTCTTTATAAAATTCTACACTTTTTTCTAAGTCTAAAACATTTATATTATTATGGTCAAAAGAAAATTTCATTTAATATAACCACCTTTTTAAGAAAATTTAATATATTACATATACCATATCTTTATTATAAACTTACTTCAAATTTTATTCGTGAAATTTTTAAATAAAAAATATTTTTATTTACTTGAAACCTACGTTTGTATATAATTTTAGTATAATTATAATTAAACTAAAATGTTGTTAATGTAGGGAGCGATAATTTATGAAAAAAGCAAAAATATATTATATATACCATAGTGGGTTTGTTGTTAAGACTGAAAATCATTTTCTGATATTTGATTATTATAAAGAACCTATAGAAAATCAGAACAGAGTTTTGCTATCACCTGAAAATATCAAAGAAATGAAAAATGTTTATGTATTTTCATCCCATAGTCATGCAGATCATTATAATCCTAAAATTTTAGAGTGGGAAAAATATAATGATAATATACAATATCTACTTAGTGATGATATAAAAGCCGATAAAGATAAGTCAAATTATAATTTTATGGGGGAAGGCGACGAAAAAGTATTTCAAGATATTTATGTAAAAGCTTATGGTTCAACGGATATTGGAATATCCTTTTTAGTAAAAGTAGATGGATTAACTATTTTTCATGCTGGAGATCTAAATTGGTGGCACTGGAAAGAAGATAGTATAGAAGAACAAACACTTGCTGAGTCATTATTTAAGGCTCATATAGAGAAGATAAAAGAAGAAAAACCTATAGATATAGCTTTTTTCCCAGTAGATCCGAGACTTTGCGGGGATTATTATATAGGGGGAGAATATTTTGCAGAAAATATTCAGCCAAGGGTACTTATACCAATGCATTTCGGAGATGATGTGGATATTACTAAGCAATTCGCGAATATAATGAATAAGATAAATATAAAAGCTGCTCTAATAAATTATCCAGGTCAGGAGATAATATATTAAAAGAATTTATGTGTTTGGATAAAGTAGAAATTGGAAAGTAGGATAATTAGGATGAGAAGAGAAACTAAAAATGAAAATATTTTAAATTATATATATATTATGATTGGAGCCACAATACTTGCAGCAGGTATAAATATGTTTTTTGCAAGTTTAAAATTAGTAACTGGTGGGGTATCTGGTCTTGCTATTGTTATAGAGTATTTATCTATTAAGAATTATGGAGTAGACATTCCGTTGTGGTTTACTAATATTGTGGTAAATATACCGTTACTTGCTATTGCTATAAAACTTAAGGGAAGAGCATTTGTTGGTAAATCTATGTTTGCTGCGGCATATCTGTCTTTTGCATTGTTTTATACAAGCTTTATTCCAGTCCCAAAGGTTGATCTATTGATAGCTAGTATATTTGGTGGTGTATTTGTTGGTATAGGCTTAGGCTTTGTATTAAGAGCATCTGCAAGTACTGGTGGAACAGATCTTGCTGCCAATATTATAAAGGTTTATTTAAAAAACATTCCAATTGCCAAAATTATATTAGTAATTGATTCTACTATAATATTATTAGGTGCTTTTGTATTTGGAATTGAAAAGGCTATGTATGCATTAATATCAACATACATAGTGTCTAAAGTAATAGACAGTATACTTGAAGGAATAAATTTTTCTAAAGCGGTATTTATTATTTCGGATTACTCAAATGAAATAGCAGAAATACTAATGAAAGATTTAAATAGAGGTGTCACAGGAATACATGCTAAAGGTATGTATTCAAAGGGAGAAAAACAGGTATTGTTTGTAGTAGTTGGTAAAGATGAAATAGTACCTCTTCAAAAAATGGTTAAGGAAATAGATACCAAAGCGTTTATTACTATTGCAGATGTGAGAGAAGTTCTAGGAGAAGGATTTACGGAGTAAGAGGGAATAAGTTATCATTATATTCATACTTATTTTAAAATGTTTTAAAGTTGAAAATTAGGTAACATTTCCAAAGTATATTTCGATGTCTTCATGCACAGACTAGATTTAGAAAGGAAGTGTATATATATGAATGATAGATTAAATAGTAAACCAATTACATTTGATCACCCAGAAAAACTTACAGAGGGAGTTTCTTTAGTAGAAGGAGATGTTACAGCAAAAAGCTTTATTAGCGAAGTTGATGGACACGTAACATCCAATATTGTTATTGAAAATAAAGCTACTGGAGAAATAGCTAAAAGAGATGCAGTTATTGGTGAAATAGTTGAAGATGAAGATGAAGAAGTAGATGCAGGCGAAATTGAAAGAGACGATATATAATATTAAAGTTTAATCATTATCCTATAAAGTAGACGATGTAATAGGTTTACTTTATAGGATATTTATATATATTAAGCAGTTATAATAAGGATTTGACATTTATTATTAAAAACATTATAATTTAATTGTATATATAAAGTAATTAATGCATATAATAGTGTTTATAAGTTAAATGTAAAGACTAAGACGAGAAGAGTAGATATAAAAGGTAGTTTTAGCGATTTGGTGACGGTGAGAGACCAATACGAAATTTATATTGAAAAACATCTCTGAGTTTCTAACCGAAATCATTAGAAAGTAGGCTTAGACGGGTCCAATCCGTTAATGGTTGGGTAGTATCAAATTATAATTCGAAACATTGAATACATGATTTTGTACTAATTAGAGTGGTCATATTTTATGACAAATTGGGTGGTATCGCGAAATTATAGTTTTTCGTCCCTTTATTATTATGGGAAGAAAGGCTTTTTTTATTATGTACAAAAGCATTAAATTATAAGGAGGGCAATTTTATGGAAAAATTGTTAGTGAAACAAATTTACAGAGGCAGTGAAAAATATGCAGATCAAGTAGTATCTATCTCTGGATGGATAAGAACTTTAAGGGCTTCTAAAGCGTTTGGGTTTATAGAAGTAAATGATGGAAGTTTCTTTAAGAATATTCAAGTAGTCTTTGAAGAAAAGTTGGATAATTTTGTAGAGATATCTAAATTACCTATAAGCTCATCACTTACTATTGAAGGAACATTAGTTGTAACGCCAGATGCTAAACAACCATTTGAGCTTAAAGCTACTAAAATAATAGTTGAAGGAATGTCAGATACCGATTATCCACTTCAAAAGAAAAGACATTCTTTTGAGTATTTAAGAACTATTGCACATTTAAGACCAAGAAGTAATGCGTTTTCTGCAGTGTTCAGAGTACGTTCATTAACTGCTTTTGCTATTCATGAGTTTTTTCAAAAGAGAGGGTTTGTATATACTCATACACCAATAATTACTGGCAGTGATTGCGAGGGTGCAGGTGAAATGTTTAGAATTTCTACCCTTGATTTTAGTAATATTCCAATGGATAAAAACAAAAAGGTTGACTATTCACAAGACTTTTTTGGTAAAGAGACTAGCTTAACTGTAAGTGGGCAGTTAGCAGCAGAGTCTTTTGCTTTAGCTTTTAGAAATGTTTATACTTTTGGACCAACATTTAGGGCAGAGAATTCTAATACAGGAAGACATGCAGCTGAGTTTTGGATGATAGAGCCTGAAATAGCTTTTGCAGATTTAAATGATGACATGAAACTTGCAGAAGATATGATGAAATATATAATAAAATATGTTATGGAAAATGCACCAGAGGAAATGGAATTTTTCAACAGTTTCGTAGATAAAGGTTTAATTGAAAGATTAAATGGTGTTGTAAATTCAGAATTTGGTCAGGTTACATATACTAAAGCTGTAGATATTTTAATGAAATCAGGGAAAGAGTTTCAGTATCCAGTAACTTGGGGCTGTGATCTTCAAACTGAGCATGAAAGATATTTGACAGAAGAGGTATACAAAAAACCACTATTTGTAACTGATTATCCAAAAGAAATAAAATCTTTTTATATGAGAGTAAATGAGGATGGTAAGACAGTAGCCGCAATGGACTTACTTGTACCAGGGATAGGTGAAATTATAGGTGGAAGCCAAAGAGAAGAAAGACAGGATATTCTAGAAGCTAGAATGGAAGAATGTGGTCTTAATAAAGAAGATTACTGGTGGTACCTAGAACTAAGAAAATACGGCGGAACTAAGCATGCTGGATTTGGACTAGGATTTGAAAGAGCTATTATGTATATTACGGGTATGAGTAACATAAGAGATGTTATTCCATTCCCAAGAACAACTGGGTCTGCTGAATTTTAATCTAAGAAATAACATAATAAAATATAAGTACAATATTAATCTCTTAGCCCTTAAGCTGAGAGGTTTTCTTTTTAAATGTGTTATTATTAATTATTGCACTAAATATAACTGTAATTTATATTAAAATTTAAATGAGGGGGTAAAAAGCATGAAAAGAATTATTAAAGAATATATATTGATAACTGTAGGAATAGCACTTGTAGCATTAGGACTTTACTTTTTCTTAATACCAAATGATTTAGCAGTAGGGGGTGTTAGTGGCCTTGCTATGGTTATAAATCAGTATATGCCAGGGCTTACTATTGGGGCTTTAATGTTTGTATTAAATGTTGTTTTATTTATTGTAGGATTTATGTTCATAGGGTCAAGTTTTGGAGTAAGGACAATGTATGCTAGTTTCGGATTATCTGGTATGATATGGGTATTAGAAAAACTTTTTCCTATGAGTGGTAGTATAACAAATGACATATTTCTAGAATTGATATTTGGTATATTAATTGGAGCCGTAGGGATGGGTATGGTGTTTAATCAAAATGCATCGACAGGAGGAACTGACATAATAGCTAAAATGCTTAATAAGTATTTTCACCTAGAGATAGGTAAATCTCTGCTTATAGCAGACCTTTTCATAACAATACTAGCAGGTGTAGCATTTGGTCCTAGAATAGGAATGTATGCTCTACTTGGGGTTATTATTAATGGATATACTGTTGATGCAGTTATTGCTGGAATTAATAATTGTAAAAAGGTAGAAGTGGTTAGTTCAAAAGGGGAAGAGATAAAAAGGTTTATAATTGAAGATTTAAATAGAGGGGCAACGCTTTACATGGCCAAGGGAGCTTATACTAATGATGAAAAAGAAATTATAACTACTGTTTTAGGTAAAAAGCAGTTTATAAAATTAAAAAATCATATAAAAGAAATTGATAAAACGGCTTTTATAATCACATATAATGTACATGAAACGGTTGGGGAAGGTTTTAAAGATATAGATGAATAAAAAAATGAAAAAAACAATCTATTGACGAAAGCCAATAGATTGTTTTTAAATATGTTCTAATTAAGCTTCAACTGGTGCTCCTGTAGGACAAACACCTGCACAAGCTCCACAATCGATGCAAGTATCAGCATCAATAACAAATTGTGAATCTCCTTGGCTTATAGCGTTAACTGGACATTCAGGTTCACAAGCTCCACAGCTTACACATGCGTCAGTAATTTTATATGACATAATAACGACCTCCTTTTTTTACTAATTCACTACATAGTATCATAATTGGACTAATAAATAAAGCGTTTTTTTTAAAATAGAGAATATTGTTAAAAAGTTAACAAATAATATACAGTTTAGTGGCTTTATATGACACAGATATTTTTTTCTATAATAACCAATTAATAACAATATATAGCCGATCTTAAGTATAAGTAGTGTACACAAAAATAAAAACCATAGAGTTTAATCTATGGTAAATTAGTGATGAGGACTATTTATCATATAAATTTAAAGGGGAAAGTATTAAATGAACTGAATTAAATAATAGTTACAGCTAAAAACTAAATTTAACACAGTTCATTTAACACTTATGGTAGTTAGTAACTTTTAGCTGTATCTATATTAACGATGAGCTCATCCATGTAGCTGTGAGTTAATAACTATTGATAGTATTATGTGTAGGATTTCATCTAAGTATTCAATATAAAATAAAAAAAATTACAAATTTGTTTTGTAACTAAAACTTGCAGGTGTTGATATTAAGAAAGTATTTTTTTGTATTTTAAGGGGGAGACACCTGTTATTGATTTAAACGCTCTCCCAAAGTGGGTGATGCTACGATAACCAACTTTTTCGGATATATTGGTAATATTTAGTTCTGTGGAGAACAATAATTTTTCGGCTGCTTTTATTCGAATGGTGTTAACATACTGGTTTAAATTTAAGCCAGTAACCTTTTTAAAGGTTCGGCTTAAATAGTAGGTGCTAATAAAGAAACGCTTTGATAAAAAATCTAAAGTTAAATTTTCTACATAATTTTTATTAATATATGTAATGATTTCAGATATCCTTTTATGAGTAAGATTTGTTGTTTCAATGTGATAACTAGGTGCACTTTTTAATAATCTTTCAACTAAGATTAAAAATTCTGTAAGCATGATTTTTAAATAAATTGAAGAACTATCAACTTGATTTGCATCTTCGTAAAGCATTCTGGATAATAAGTTTTCGATAGACTTTTGTTCGTCAAATTTTAGCCTTAAGACATTAGTATTTCCATGAAAACATGAAAGTAGATCGTAATTTTTTGCTTCAACTAATATATTATTTAAATATGATTTTTTAAATGTTATTAAAATCCTTTGATGATATGGAGCCCCGGCATCAAAAGTTTTATGAATCTCATTTTTTTCAACAAATACTAGATCTCCTTTTTTTATATCATAGACCTTATCTTTTATAAAATAATGTCGCTTTCCATCTAATAAATAATAGATTTCATAGTCATCATGGTAGTGATTCGTTTTCATACTTACATTTCCAACTTGTTTAATTTTTGTTATTTCAAAGGCTTTTTCAATTTTATCATGATCTTTAATATTTTCGTTCATAACATCACCTAATAAAATTATAGTGCTTACTAATTATTATTACAACAAGATTTGTAGAAAATTAATTTTTAGAGCAAGTTTTGTGCTGAAAGCTATCAATTGTTGCTCTATAATGCAATTATAAAGACATTAAAAAGAGAATAGTTATAGGAGGAATTACTTATGATTTTAAATGAAAATAAAGTTAAAAATGTTAATGTAGCTTATATTGGGGGTGGTTCTAGAGGTTGGGCATGGGGTCTTATGAGTGATTTGGCTTCACAAGAAGAACTTTCAGGTACAGTATATTTATACGACATTGATTATGAAGCAGTTAAGTGTAATGAAATTATTGGCAATTCGATTAAAGGTCAAAATTATTCTAAAAGTAATTGGAATTATAAAGTAGTTAAATCATTAAAAGAGGCTTTGAAAGATGTTGATTTCGTTATTATATCTATTCTACCAGGAACTTTCGATGAGATGGAATCAGATGTGCATGCTCCTGAAAAATATGGTATATACCAATCAGTAGGGGATAGCGTTGGACCTGGTGGTCAATTTAGGGCTCATAGGACAATACCAATGTATGTTGAAATTGCAGAGAATTTAAAAAAGTTTTGTCCTGATGCATGGGTAATCAATTATACTAATCCTATGTCGTTATGTGTTAGAACTTTATATGAAGTATTTCCTGAAATCAAAGCCTTTGGGTGTTGTCATGAGGTATTTTCAACTCAGAACCTTTTAATCAATGCATTAAGTGATATAATGGGCGTTAAAGAAGTAAAAAGATCAGAAATTAAAATTAATGTGCTTGGTATAAATCATTTTACATGGATTAATGAAGCTTATTACAAAGATATAAACTTATTTGAAGTTTATTCAAAATTTGTTAGTAAAAATTTTGAAAACGGTTTCGTTGGAAATGAAGGGGGACATTGGATGAATGATACATTTAAATCAGCTGAAAGAGTTAAATTTGATCTATTTTTAAGATATGGAATTATTGCTGCAGCTGGTGATAGACATCTTGCTGAGTTCCTTCCAGGTAATTGGTACTTAAAGGACCCAAAGACTGTTGAAAATTGGAAATTCGGATTAACAACTGTAAAATTTAGAAAAAGCCAACTCAAAGAGAGATTAGAAAGAAGTGAAAGACTAGTTTCTGGCTCTGAAAAATTTGAGTTAAAGGAAACAGGGGAAGAAGGTGTTAATATAATGAAGGCACTTCTTGGAATCAGGGACCTCGTAACTAATGTTAACATGCCAAACTATGGTCAAGTAATTGGATTACCAATAGGCGCTATTGTAGAAACAAATGCTGTTTTTACAAAAAACAGTATTAAACCTGTAATGGCAGGAAAATTACCAAGTAATGTGTTAGGGCTTTTGCATAGAGTGGTTATGAACCAAGAAACAATACTCACAGCGACTTTAGCTAAAGATAAGAAATTAGCTTTTACTGCCTTTGTAAATGATCCTCTTTTAGTCAATATCTCATTAAAAGATGCGCAGGTTCTTTTTAATGAAATGTTTGATAATACAAAACAATATCTTAAGGGATGGAATTAAAGATTCTGAGGATGTTATGTTAGTTTAATAATGAACAATTGACCTGAGTTAGTAATAAATACTAACTCAGGTTATTTAATTTTATTAAGAACTATTTTCCAGTAAGGATTGTTTATGATTTATAATACTTTTGTGGTAGACTAATAAATGTAAATATATTATAAATTTTTTGTATTATTGAAGTAATAAGCTTTTAAAATAGGTCCGAAATAGATTTTTACAGACTCGATGATAACGATTTCTGAAAAAGCCTACTTTAATATTTACTAAGGAGGAAAACTGTGGTAATAAATAATTATTTAAGTAATGTAAAAAAATATATTATTAATTTTTATAAAATAATGACTATCAAAAGAAAGGTATTTATTATATTAGCAACATTAGTGTTAATAGTTAGCATGTTATCGTTTCTGTTATTACAGGTAACTTTTAAAGTATATGATAGGCAATTAATTAATAATTCATCAGAGATTTTAAATATATATTCTACTAATATTGAAAATGAACTTAGAAAGGTTGAAAGTCTAAGTTTTGGTGTTATAACTTCAAATCAAACGCAGGAATATTTAAGTACAATTAATAATAAAAAATCATCTTATGAAAGATATGTTGCTATTTCAAGAATGGAAGATATTTTGAGAAATCAATCTGAAGGTTATATATCATCTATTAGTCTTGTTGATATAAATGGCAGTATGTACACAGTAGGAAATAGCACAATTACAATTAACAATACAATCCAAAATGAAATTATGAAAAGATTAGAAAAAAAATCTGGTGGGCTTGTGTGGATAGAACCTCAAGAGGATAATAAAAATTTTATATTAGCTAGGAAGATAAGGTCTATTAGCAATTTTAAGGTAATAGGCACACTTATAATAAGAATTGATGCTGATAACCTAGTGAATTCGGTTTCAAATATGTCTCCACAATATAAAGCAAATTTAATAATATTGTCCGAAAATAAAAACATGATATACAAAGATAAAAAAATCACTTCAGCGAAGGCAATAGATATTGGATTAAATAATGTGTCAAATGAAATATATAATATTGACGGAAAAAAATTTTTATTAAATCGAGAAGTGTCAAACTATTCTAATTGGACATATGTTAATTTTTTGTCCTATGAAAATATTTTTCAAAATATAAAATTAATGAGAACTATTATGTTAGGTTGCTTTTTAATGATTTTTATTTTAGCAGTTTCTATGGGACTCGGTTTTGCGGGTAGTATAACAAAACCAATAATTACATTAAGTAAAAAAATGAAAAAAGTTGAAAATGGTAATTTTGAAATAATGGAAACAGATAAAAGTTCTGATGACAAGTGTGATGAAGTGGGACAGTTAAATAATGATTTTATTGTCATGGTTAACAAAATAAATGAGTTAATAAAGGAAAACTATATTAAACAAATATTAGTTAAGGAAACAGAATTAAAGGCCTTACAATCTCAAATAAATCCTCATTTTTTATACAATACTCTTGATTCAATTAATTGGATTGCTAAAGCTAATAAACAAGATAAAATATCTTTAATGGTTAAATCGCTTTCAAATTTATTTAGGGCTTCAATAGCTAGCAAGGATAGTATTATAAAAATTGAGGATGAACTAAAGTTATTAAATGATTATATAACTATACAAAAGATAAGATATGAGGAAAGACTAGATTTTAGCGATTTGGTAGAAGAGGATATAAAGGAGTGTTATATTCTTAAAATGACATTGCAACCATTAGTTGAAAATTCTATTAAGTATGGGCTGGAGCAATTAACTGGTGTATGTAAAATTACAATAAGGTCTCAAAAGCAAAAAGATTTTCTTGAGATAATAGTTAGCGATAATGGAATTGGTATGACTAAGGAATTTCTCCACGAGTTAAAAATTGGTGAGAATAAATCTAGGAGTACCGGAATTGGTATAAAAAATATAGATGAACGGATAAAATTTTTTTTTGGTGAAGAATTTGGAATATCAGTAAAAAGTCAATTAAGTGAGGGAACCACAGTTATAGTTAGGATTCCATACAAAGTGAGGTGATAGAATGTATAAAGTTTTGATTGTTGATGATGAGAGAATAATAAGAGAAGGTATTGCAAATTCCATTGAGTGGAATAAATATGGTTTCTCACTTTGCGGAATGGCCCAGAATGGAATAGATGCTTATGAAATTATTAAGCAAGTTGTTCCAGACGTGGTTATAACGGATATTAAAATGCCTGGAATGGGGGGATTAGAATTAATTTCTAGGATATATAAGGAATATCCTCAAATTATTTTCATAATTTTGTCTGGATATGGAGAATTTGAATTTGCAAATAAAGCGATGAAATACGGCGTTAAATACTATTTATTAAAACCATGTGATGAGGATGAAATAATTAAAATTTTAAAAAAAATAACAATAGAAAAAAAAGAAAAAGAAAAAAAGGATAAATTTCTTACGGATATAAATGATAATTTAAAAAAAGTTTTACCACAAGTCGGAGAACAGTTTTTAAGAGATTTTATAATTGGGGTAACTTATAGTAAATTAGAATGTGAATATTTTTTAAGACTCTTTGATATAAAAGAAACTAAGTTTAAACTTGTTGTATTTAAACTGGATAATGGAGTGGATTTACTAGAGAAGTTTGCGTTAAAGAATATAGCATATGATATATTGAATCAAAATGTTGTTTACTTAAGCACTATATTGGATAATAACATTTTATTGCTAATTAAGTCTATTGATTTAGCTATACTTACAGACTGGCTATCCCAAATTAAAGATATTTTTAATAAGTATTTTAAATATGATATTTGTATAGGGGTAAGTAATGAAAATAATTTTGGAAGTATACAAAAAATGTATCTAGAGGTTAAGGAATGTTTAAAATGTGAATTTTATCTTGGCGATAACAAAATAATAACAGAGAAAATTATTGAGTTTAATAAGTCTCAAGATAATTTAAATGATTCAACTTATAATGAAATAATTGCAGTTTCGGTTAAAACTGGTAATATAGAAAGCTTAAACTTTCAATTGGACAGTTTTTTTCATATGATATATCAAGAAAAAGTAGAAATAGAAATGGCTAAAAATTATTGTATTGAAATATTTTTAATTATACTAAGGCAAGGCGATCATAAAGAAGTTAGTAGTTATGCAAAAGGTTTATATGAAATCCAAGATAAAAGTACTTTAAAACAAATTAGCGTATATATAAAATATATAGCTAATGAAATAGCTAAAAAAAATTATGATAATAATACAGAAAATTATGGAGCTATTATAAGTACAGTTATAAACTGCGTTGATAATAATATACAAAATTATGAATTGTCACTTACTTGGATAGCAAAAAAAGTATTATTTATAAATGAAAATTATTTAGGGAAGCTATTTTACAAACATACTAATGAAAAATTTTCTAAGTATGTTGTTAGGCTTAGAATGGAGAAGGCCATAGAACTTATTAGGAGTAAAAAAGATTATAAGGTTTATGAAATAACTGAGCAAATAGGATTTGGGGATAACACTCAATATTTTAGCCAAGTATTTAAAAAATATACGGGCTATACTCCATCTGAATATAGAAAGCTGTAACGGTTTACAAAAAACGCTGATTTTTAAACAAAAACAGCGTTTTTTTTGACTCTTTTTTTCAGAAAACAATTGTATAATAAAATTATAAATACAAAAGCTAGTAAAAACATTAAGGGGGCAAATATTAATGAAAAAATCTATGTCTATACTTTTAGCGGCTGTTTTAACTGGTTCCTTAGCACTAGGTGGTTGTGGAAAAAGTGATACTGCAACTACGCAACCGAAAGCGGATGCTAATGCGCCAGTTAAACTATCAATAACTTGGTGGGGTTCACAGTCAAGGCATGACTATACTAATAAATTACTATCAATGTATACAGCTAAATATCCAAATGTAACATTTCAGGCAACACCTTCTGGATGGGATGGTTATTTTGATAAAATTTCAGCTCAGGCGGCAGGGGATACCATGCCAGATATAATGCAAATGGATTACTCGTTTATATCAACATATTCTAACAATGATACCTTAGCGGATTTAACACCTTATGTAACAGATAAGACTATTGATTTAACAAACGCTGACCAAAATCTGGTGAATACAGGTAAAGTAAGTGGGAAGCTAACAGGAGTTGTCTTAGCTTCTACAGGACTTGCAATAACTTATAATCCTGAGGTATTTAAAAAAGCGGGACTTGCAATGCCAACATCAGCATGGACTTGGGCTGACTTTGAAAAAGATATGATAACAATTCAGAAAAAGACTGGGTCTTATGGCCAAAGTAAAATAGATAATATAAGTACTTTTCCATATTGGGTAAGACAATATGGTAAAACAATGTATTCGGCAGATGGTACAAAACTAGGATACGATAATGATAGTGTTTTCATAGATTATGCTAACATGCTTAAAAGACTTCAAGATGCAAAAGCATTGCCTAATCCTGATCAATGGGCACAAATTAGTGCAAAAGGAAAGGAAGCTGAGCCAGTTGTTACGGGCACAGCTGGAGCTACAATGGATTGGTCTAATTATGGTGTAATAGTTTCAAAATCAAACCCTAATTTAAAGCTTGTAACACCTCCTTATAGTAGTACAGGAATTAAAGCTTTATGGAACAAACCAGCAATGTTTTTCTCAGTAGCTAAATCTTCAAAAAATCAGAAGGAAGCTGCTAAGTTTATTAATTGGTTCTTAAATGACCCAGAAGCAAACAAAGTTATAAATGCTGAACGTGGAATACCAGTATCCTCAACAGTAAGAGATACACTAAAACCTACATTAACAGCACAACAAAAGGATATGTTTGATTATGCAGATATTATTATTAAAAATTCAACAAAAGCAGATCCAGCAGATCCAGCAGGAGTAGCTGAGGTTACTAAAGCATTGACAGATACAGTAAATTCATTTTTATATGGTAAAACTACGGCTGCACAATCAGCAGCTAGTTTTAGAACTAAATCCAATGAAATACTCGGAAGAAATTCTAAATAATAAATATCAATGCTTTACGGCTGGAATAATATTCAGTCTGTAAAGCATTATTAAAAATTACATTGTGAAGGTTGTGAATTTATATGAGTAAAAAAAAGAAGAGTTTAAAATTTGGAAACAATAATGTAACTGGTTATATTCTTATTGCGCCGTGGTTGATAGGATTTTTGATCATGTATGCGATACCAATGGTTATATCATTATATTTTTCTTTCACTAAATACAATTTACTTAGTACACCTAGGTTCATTGGTATAGATAATTTTAAAAGAATGTTTTTCAATGATCCAAGTTTTTGGAAGTCATTAGGTGTAACATTTTATTATGTGTTTATGTTAGTGCCTTTAAGGTTAATATTTGCATTTATAGTAGCGATGTTACTTAATAGTAAAAGAAAATTTTTAGGTTTATATAGAGCAGTGTATTATGTACCTTCAATTGTTGGGGGAAGTGTAGCTGTTTCAATAGTTTGGAAACAAATTTTTGGAAATGATGGAGTTGCAATGTCGCTTCTTTCTATTATTGGGATACATCAAAAAATATCTTTTATAGGTAATCCATCAACTGCTATATGGACGATAATATCCCTGGGAGTATGGCAATTTGGATCGGCTATGTTAATATTTCTAGCTGCTATAAAACAATTACCAAAAAGTATTTATGAATCCGCAAGTATAGATGGCGCTGGTTTTTTTAGGCAGGTTTTTAAAATTACAATACCAATGCTCACTCCAGTAATTTTCTTTAATTTAATTCTGCAAATAATTAATGCATTTAAAGCATTTACAGAAAGTTATATCATAACGCAAGGTGGTCCAATGGACAGTACCTTATTCTATGTATTAAATTTATATAGAAAATCATTTACTTACTTTGACATGGGATATAGTAGTGCTATGGCTTGGGTATTGGTTGCTATAATTGGAATATTTACTGCAGTATTATTTAAATCCCAGACAGCATGGGTACATTACGAATCAAAGGAGTGATAAAGGTGGGGAAAAATAAAAAATTAAGATCATTTATGTTTCATTTTTTTACTATAATATTAGGTCTTATTATGATTTATCCATTGTTATGGTTAGTAAGTAGTTCATTTAAAACGAATTCTGAAATATTTGTTAATTCATATTCATTAATACCTAAACATTGGGACATTGTTAAAAACTACTCTTCAGGATGGAAAGGAATTGGAGGAGTATCTTTTGGAACATTCATGTGGAACTCAGTAATTGTTGCAGTAATTGGAACCGTTGGAGGTGTTTTTTCTTCAGTGATTGCAGCTTATGCGTTTGCTAGAATAAAATTCTTTGGTAAAAACTTTTGGTTTTTCTGTGTAATGATGACGCTGATGGTACCTAACCAAGTTATGGTAGTACCACAATTTATTATATTCAAGAAACTAGGGCTTATAAATAATATTGCATCATTAATAATTCCATGGGTTTTTGGTAGTGCATTTTTCATATTTTTAACTGTGCAATTTATTCGTGGATTACCAATTGAGCTAGATGAAGCTGCTGAAATAGATGGATGTAGTAAAATTCAAACTTTTACTAAAATTATTTTTCCATTAGTAGTTCCAGCTGTAATTACATCAACTATATTTTCTTTTTATTGGATATGGCAAGATTTTTTCCAACCGCTAATTTTTATGAGTAATCCAAGGCATTTCACTGTTTCTTTAGCTTTAAATTTATATCTTGACCCAAATTCCTTTAATAATTATGGGGGAATGCTTGCAATGTCTGTTGTATCCTTAATACCAGTAGTTGTTATATTTCTAATATTTCAAAAACAGTTGGTAGAAGGTGTAGCAACAAGTGGACTTAAGGATTAATAAAAGTGAAAAGAAGGGTGGAATTAATGAAACAAAATAAATTTTTTATTTTAAATAAAAATACAACCATAAAAGTAATAGGCAAAAGTAGCAAGGGAATTAAAAATATTATAAATATTTTTTTACGTGATATTAACAAAGTATTTAAAGTTGAAAGCAATTTAAAGGGGGATGAAAGGACAGAAATAATTATAAGATGTTCATTAGATGGTACTGAACTTCTTTTAAAGTCAGAAGAGTTTACGGTGAAATTTCAGAATGATGATAATAAAAAAAGTGTTATGAATATTTATGCAAAGGATGAATTAGGAATAATATATGCATTGCTTTACATAAGTAAAACATATTTGGGTGTAGATCCATTTTGGTTCTGGAATGATAAAGAACCTAAATGCTTACCATATGTTAGAATTCCTATGTCTGATTATAAGTCATTTACTAAAAAGGTTAAATATAGGGGATGGTTTGTGAATGATGAAGTACTATTATCAGGTTGGAAGGATAGCCCAACAGACGAAGAAGTTTGGAAATTAGTTTTTGAGACTATACTTAGATGCGGTGGAAATATGGTTATACCAGGTACAGATAAAACAAGCAAAATAAACAAGAAGCTGGCGTCAGATATGGGATTGTGGATAACTCATCATCATGCAGAGCCTTTAGGTGCCGAAATGTTTTTAAGAGCTTACCCAGGCGAGGAGCCTATATATGATAAAAATAGTAAACTTTTTGAGGAACTTTGGAGAAGTGCCGTATTAGATCAGAAAGACACAAAAGTTATATGGAATATTGGATTTAGAGGGCAGGGAGACCAAGCGTTTTGGGAATATGATGCAACATATAAAACACCTGAGGCAAGAGGTAAACTTATAAGCAGAGTAATACAAAAGCAATACGAAATAGTTAAAGAATATGTTGATAGACCTGTATTTTGCACAAATTTATACGGTGAAATAATGGAACTATATAAGGCAGGGTATATAAATTTTCCAGAGGGTGTTATAAAAATATGGGCAGATAGCGGATATGGGAAGATGGTTTCAAGAAGACAAGAAAACCATAATCCTAGAATATATTCATTGCCAAGTGAAAAGGATTTAGGCCCTCATGGTGTTTATTATCATGTTACCTTTTACGACTTGCAATCATCTAATCATTTGACTATGCTTCCTAATACACCTGAATTTGTGAAGTCTGAATTAGAAGCTGCATTTAGAGTTGAGTGTAATGAGTATTTAATTGTAAATAGTGGAAATGTTAGACCTCATACTTATATGTTAGATTTGGTTAGTGAACTTTGGAAGTATGGTTATGTAGATACAAACAAACACATGAAAAATTATATGAAATGTTATTTTCCTTCTGGAAGTGAAATTATGGAAGAATGTTTTAATAAATATTTTAATACACCTGTGCAATATGGACAACATGAAGATGAAAGAGCAGGAGAGCAATTTTATCATTATCCAGCTAGGGAAATAATTAGTCAGTGGATTAAAAACAAAAACAATGATACTGTAGAATCTTTAAAGTGGGCAACTGGTCATATTTGTTTTGAAAAGCAGGTTAAATGGTATAAGGAAAAGTGTGAAGCAAATTTGAACAAGTGGGAAGTTTTAAAAAATCAGTGTGATAATGCGTTAATCTCTTTATTAGGAAAAGAGAAGAGTCTCTTTTCTGATAGTTTATTATTGCAGGTAATAATTCATCTAACAGGTTGCAAAGGTGCTGTAGAGCTTTGTAGGGGTTATGATGCATTTAGAGAAAAAAATTATTCTCTTTCATTTGTACATGTTTGTACTGCAATGAAAGAATATGAAGAAGCACTTAGCAAAATGAAAGAATCAGAGCATGATAAATGGATAAATTTCTACAGAAATGATTGTCTCACAAATGTTAAACTCACAATATATTGTTTAGATACTCTTAGAAGGTATATTCGTGTACTTGGTGATGGTTCTAATTTTTATAACTGGGAAAAGCAATATGTTCTACCGAGCGGGGATAAGAATATTATGTTGCTCGCAACTACTACTAATCAGTTAACTGATGATGAGCTTTATGTTAAGATTAAGGAAAAGGTAATGATGATATAGTTAGAATATTAAACAAAGACCATCTATTCAATATTGAGTAGATGGTCTTTGCTTAATAAATTATATTTTAATAAAATTATTTACCTAGTAGTTTAAGCGCTTTACTTACAACATTTTCTGTTGTAAATCCAAATTCTTTATATAAAATTTCAGCTTTACCTGAAGCTCCAAATCTATCAATTGAAATGACATCTCCGTCAAGTCCAACATATTTGTGCCAACCGAATGAAGCAGCGGCTTCAATAGCGAGCCTTGTTCTAACGGATGATGGTAATATAGATTCCTTATACTCTTTTGATTGAGCGTCAAATAAATCTAAACATGGCATACTTATAACTCTTGCTTTAATACCTTTATCATTTAATAATTTAGCACCTTCATAAATGAATTCTACTTCAGATCCAGAAGCCATTAAAATGATATCAGGTTTTTGACCAGGTGTTTCATAAGTTTTTAATACATATGCACCTTTTAAAGCTTCTATTGATGTTTCATCATATAAAGGAAGATTCTGCCTTGTTAGTATTAGAGCGGTAGGTGTTGTCTTTGAAGTCACTGCGGCATACCAACCAACAGCAGTTTCTCTTGAATCAGCTGGTCTAAACACATTAAAGTTTGGTAGAGCCCTTAAAGCTGCAAGTTGCTCTATTGGTTCATGAGTTGGACCGTCTTCACCAACAGCTATACTATCATGAGTTAACACGTAAGTTACTGGTAGACCCATAAGTGCAGATAATCTCATTGCACCCTTCATATAATCACTAAATACGAAGAAAGTTGAAACAAAAGGTTTAAGACCTCCATGAACATATATACCATTTGCAATGGCTGCCATGGCATGCTCACGTACTCCAAAATGAAGGTTAGAACCATTTCTATCGTCGACGGAGAAATCGCCCAGACCCTTCATGTATGTTTTATTAGAAGGAGCAAGATCTGCAGAGCCACCTATAAAGTTTGGTACATATTTTGCTAATGTATTTATTATAGCTCCAGAAGAGTTTCTTGTTGCTGCCTTGCCTTCAAATTTCCACAATTCTTCAACTTTTAGTAAATCAACAGAAAGATCACCACTCTGCCATACTTCATATTCTTTAGCGAGTTTAGGATTTTCTTTGCTATACTCAGCATAAAGTGTGTTCCAAGCTTCTTCTTTTTTGCTTAGTTTTGATTTTACAATTTCCATATGCTTAGTTACTTCATCTGGAACAGTAAATGGAGCAAGATTCCAGCCCATACATTTTTTCATTTCAGTTATATTATCTTCACCAAGTGGTTCGCCATGTGCAGATGGTGTGCCTTGCTTTTTAGCACAGCCAAATCCTATAATAGTTTTGATTTTAATAAAGGTGGGTTTATTTAATTCAAGTTTTGCAGTTTCAATAGCTTTCCCTATTTCATCCATATCATTTCCATCTTCTACGTTTATTACCTGCCATCCATAAGCTTCATACCTTTTGCTTACATCTTCTGTAAAGGCAATATCTGTAGATCCTTCTATTGATATACTATTTGAATCATACATTAAAATAAGTTTAGATAATCCTAGAGTACCTGCAAGGGATGCTGCTTCTCCAGAAATACCTTCCATATTATCTCCATCACCACATATAGCATATGTATAATGATCTACAATAGCATGTTTTTTTGTATTGAATTTTGCTGCAAGATGACTTTCAGCTATTGCCATACCAACTGCATTAGCAATTCCTTGTCCAAGTGGACCTGTGGTAATTTCAACGCCGTTTGTATGACCATATTCAGGATGGCCAGGTGTTAAACTTCCAAATTGCCTAAAGCTCTTTAAATCTTCTATAGTAAGACCATACCCGAAAAGATTAAGAAGTGAGTACTCAAGCATTGATCCGTGACCTGCAGAGAGTACAAACCTATCTCTATCCTGCCATTTTGAATTGCTAGGATTATGTTTCATATGGTTTGCCCATAATGTGTACGCCATTGGTGCAACCCCAAGTGGAAGACCTGGATGTCCTGAATTTGCTTTTTGTATTGCCTCAGCTGATAATACTCTTATAGTATCTACTGTTAGTTGTTCAATTTTATTCAATGTAAATTCCTCCTTATGGTTTTTAATTTCTATATTTATTTAAATTATTTGATAAGATGTATGTCTTATATTCATTTTATCACAAACAAATATATATATGAAGCAAACTTGACTAAATTAGCAGTATAATAAATGTATAGGATTAAAATTTAAAGAATGTGATAAAAAAATGGAGGCGGAAAATTTTGATAATAGGTGGAAGAGCTCATGATTTTGGAAAATTACCAGTTGCGCAGCTTGCAGCGAAAGTATCAAAGCAGGGTTATTCATATGTTCAATTGGCTTTAAGTAAAGCGATATATGGAATAGATTGTAGTTTTGGTAAGTTAAGTCCAGGCCTTGGGAACTATATTAGGGATAGTTTTAAAAAAGAAAATGTTCAGATTGCTGTTTTAGGTTGTTATATAAATCATATACATCCGGATATCCAAAAGAGAAGAGCCGAGATAGATAGGTTTAAGGAACATATAAGATTTGCTAGAGATTTTGGATGTAGTATAGTTGGAACAGAAACTGGAACCTTAAAGGTTGATGGCTTAAGTGATTATGATAACGAGTCAGAATCAGCATTTGAAACTTTAATTGAAAGTTTAAAAGAGCTCATATGTGAAGCTGAAAAATTTGGAGTTATAGTTGGAATTGAGGGAGGGAAAAACGAGGTTGTATCTACTCCTCAAAGAATGAGAAGAGTCCTAGATTTGATTCCGTCAAACAATTTACAAGTTATCTACGATCCAACTAATTATATATCAATATTAAACTTTAAGGATCAAAATGATCTTATTAAAGATGCCTTTAATTTATTTGGTGATAGAATGGTAATTTTGCATGCAAAGGATTTTGTAGTTTGTAATAATAAAATCAATATTGTAGCTGCGGGCATGGGAAGTTTAAATTATGAATTGATACTGAAACTGATTAAGGAGAGAAAACCATTTATAAATATTTTGCTTGAAGATATTAAAGAAGTGGATATGGATGGAAGCATTAAGTTTATTGAACAACTTTATAATAGAGTATAATAAAAAAATACGAAATTTAAGGGGCAGTTTATTACTAAATAGTAATGAACTGCCCCTTTAAATTAAATGTTTTATAGTTTAGGTTTATCAGTATTTAGTTTTAGCTTATTTTCAATTTCTAATAATACATTTTTTTGGTAATACATTATTAAATAACAAACAATACTTGATATGAATAGTAAGATAAAGGTAGAGACTTTAAAAAATACAAAGCCTACAATTAAAAAACTTGAAAGACATAAAAGTGTAACATTGAATTTCCGAATGGTATAGTATGCAGCTGTTTTAAGAATATCTTTCCAGCCCAAATAAAATCTTGAGATTATTGGGAATACATACAGATTTATTGAAAAAACAAAAACTATTATTACAAAAACGGAAACCGTTAATGCTTTTGGGTAAGCACTTGCAATAAAATATTTAATATCAATAGATAGTATGCATAGTAACATTATTTCTAAGGCACCGAAAAATAAAGATTGAATAAAGTTGGTTTTATAAGCTTTAAAAAAATCCTTTGTAATATTTACATCTTTTTCTCGTATAAGTTTGCCCATCACACTAAATAAAGCTGTTGCTGCAGGTGCTATAGGAATACAACATACAACAAGGATAGAAGTAAAACCTTGTGGAATTTTATTTGTTCCAATAGAAAAAAGTATAATGAACATAATAACTAATGGAATATTAAGAAGTAGAAAGTATAAATTACCGAGAAGGAACCAAAATATATAATTAGTTATTGTGTAGAAAGGTCCCTCACCAAATTCTCTTTTTGATTTAGCCATTTTTTTCCTCCAACTGCATTTATAAAATGCATTTATGTAAATTATTATAATAATTAAATTGTTTTATAGTCAATTAAAATGTAACACAAAAGGCGTGAAATGCAAATAGGTAGAAGTTATAAAAAAGACAAATAGATTTTGGTGCTTTCTACATATTAACATAAATATTGGTAATATTGCCCTGAAATTTTCATTTAATTGATAAAAAAATGCTGAATATATTGTCGTAAATGTTTAATAGTGGTATAATTTAGGTTAAATGGCAACGGTTACGGCAGAATAAAAGAAGTGGTAGGAAGGTGCGTAAATGGATGATATTAATGGACATGATTTAGAATTTGAGACACTACTCAAAGAACAAAATATATATAAAAATAAACCCGTCAAAACATTAGCATATTTATATAAAGATAATATTTCAAAATTACTTTTATCTTTTTTATTTTTTATTATTAAGCATTTACCAACTTGGGTAATGCCAATTATAACAGCAAATGTTATTGATATTGTCAGTAGTCCAGCAAGGCATAACTTAAAAGGTTTATGGATTAATTTAATAATAGCATCTTTATTAATTATTCAAAATGTTCCAAGTAATATATTATATACAAAATACTTCAGCCAAGCATTAAGATGTGTAGAAGCGGAACTTAGGAGTAAGTTAGTAAGAAAATTGCAAATTTTATCAATTTCCTATCATAAACAATTAAAATCAGGAAAGATTCAATCTAAGGTATTAAGGGATGTAGAAGCAATTACGGTACTATCAAGGCAGATTTTTAATGGATTTGTACCAACAATTCTTAATATTGTTGTAGCTCTTACGATTACATTAACAAAGAGTTTTACGGTAGCAATATTTTTTATGTTGTCTATGCCAGTTTCTTTCTTTATTATAAAACACTTTAGAAAGAATATAAGAAAAACCAATAGGGATTTCCGTAAAGAAATTGAAGAAATGTCTGCAAACGTGGCAGAAATGGTTGAACTTGTTCCTATTACAAGAGCACATGGACTTGAGAATGTAGAAATCACTAGAATGGATAAACAATTAGAAAAAGTAAGACATAGCGGATATAATTTGGATATTATAACAGCGTTTTTAGGAGCATCAGGTTGGGCTGTATTCCAAGTTTTTCAAGTTGGATGTCTTGCATTTACAGGTTACCTAGCGTACAGAGGTAAAATAACAGTTGGAGATGTTGTGTTATATCAAAGCTATTTTTCATCTATATTAAATCAGGTTTCTAGCTTAATTAATGTATACCCAGATATAGTGAAAGGATTTGAATCAATAGAGTCAGTTGGAGAAATTTTATTATCCGAGGATATTGAAGATAATAAAGGAAAAAAGAAGATCATAAATGTTAAAGGTGATTTTGATTTTAAAGGTGTAGAATTTAATTATGAAACTTCAGAAAAGCCAGTATTAAAGGACTTTAATCTTAAGGTGAATGCCGGAGAGTGCATAGCTTTTGTAGGTGAATCAGGGGCAGGTAAAACCACAATATTAAATTTGATTATCGGGTTTAATAAAGCTTCAAAAGGAAAGTTATTAATTGATGGTATGGATATGGCGGAAATAGATTTACGTAGTTACAGAAGTAATATAGCTGTAGTGCCTCAGAATACAATTTTATTTTCAGGTACTATTAGAAGCAACATTACTTATGGACTTACAAATATACGTGAAGAGGAGATTACAAAGGTAATAGAATCTGCAAATCTAACAGAGGTAATTGCTAAGTTACCTAAAGGATTAAATACTTCTATAGGGGAACACGGAGGGATGTTATCCGGGGGTCAAAGACAACGTATTGCTATAGCAAGGGCTTTAATTCGGAATCCACAAATAATTGTTTTGGATGAAGCTACCTCAGCACTAGACAATATTTCAGAACTTCATGTGCAAAAGGCCATGAAAAATCTAGTGAAAGATCGTACAACGTTTATAGTAGCACATAGACTTTCTACCATAAGGGATGCTGACCGAATAGTTGTTATGAATAATGGAAGATGTGTTGAATGTGGGACTTATGCCGAATTAATAAATTTAAAGGGAGAATTTTATAATTTAAAAAAATTACAGGGATAAATATCAAAAGAAAGTAGGGTAATTTATGCTAAAAGAAGAGAAATATTTTACAATTAGCGATCATCTAAAAGAATTTTATTCTCAAAAATCTAAAAAGTTAGGATTTATAGCAGAAAATGTTTTAGAATATGGATTATGGAAAATTGAGTTAAAAACAAAACTTAAAGAAATATTGGGAATGAATAGTATGATGTCATGTGAACTTAAACCACAAATAGTAGAGTCAAAAAAATTTGAAGGTTACAGGCGAGATAAAGCTATTATTCAAACAGAGCCAGGAGTTTGGATGCCTCTTTATATTCTTATTCCTGATGGAATTAAGCTAGGTGAAAAGAGAGCCTGCGTTATTGCACCTCATGGACATGGAGGAGGCGGTAAATACTCAATTGTAGGGAGGACTGATACTCTGGGTATTAAAGAAAGCATAGATAAATATAACTACGACTATGGTTTGAAATTTGTTAGGCAAGGTTATGTAGTATTTTGCAGTGATGCAAGAGGATCAGGTGAAAGAAGAGAAGATAAGCATCAAGGAACGGATATAGAAGCAATTATGAGTACTTCTTGTAATGATATAAATAATGTTGCTATTAGCATGGGGCAAACTTTGGTCGGTATGATGACCTGGGACCTTATGAGGCTTATAGATTACATCGAAACTCTTAGTTATTGCGATAGCTCAAAAATAGCATGTTGTGGATTTTCAGGAGGAGGACTGCAAGCATTATGGTTATCAGCAATAGACGAGAGAATAACTTGTAGCGTTGTTAGTGGTTATTTTTATGGATTTAAAGATTCTATATTAAATACTCATTTATGTGGATGTAATTTTGTACCAAGGCTTTGGGAATATATAGAGCTTGGTGATTTAGCAGCTTTAATTGCACCGAATCCACTTTTAATTGAAAGTGGTACTAAGGATAAACTTAATGGCGCAAGGGGAATTGTTAATGCTATACAGCAGGTGGATATAACAAGAAAGGCATATAATATATTTAATAAAAAAAACAATATCTATCATCATATATTTGATGGTCCTCATATGTGGAACGGAGAGAAAACATATGATTTTGTTAATAAGTGGCGAGAGGGGTTTGACATATGATAGTATCAAAAGATGAATGTGGAGATTTTAAGACGGTTCAAGATGCAATAAATTCTATACCTAGTACAAATAAAGAAAAAATTATTATAAATATTAAAAATGGAATATATAAAGAAAAGATATATATAAATGTAGATAATGTAGTTCTTTTAGGTGAAAGTAAAGCTAATACAATATTAACCTATGATGATTATGCATACAAGGAATCTATAAGCGGAGAAAAGATGGGTACTTTTAATTCATTTTCTACTTTCGTAGGGGGAGATGATTTTTGCGCCCAAAATATAACTTTTGAAAATTCATCTGGTAGCGGAGATATATATGGTCAGGCAGTTGCTATTTATGTGGATGGGGACAAAGCTAAGTTTAAAAACTGTAGTTTTATTGGGTGCCAGGACACTATCTTTACAGGACCTTTACCACCAAAACCCAAGGAAGGCAATTGGTTTGGTGGGCCTAAAGATCGAGCACCAAGAAGGCCTGTCCGCCAGTATTATGAAGATTGTTATATTAGAGGTGACATAGATTTTATTTTTGGATCTGCCACAGCTGTGTTTAATAAATGCGTAATATTCTCAAACAATAGGAATCGCGAGGTAAATGGATATGTAACTGCAGCATCTACAATTGAAGGAGAAAGGTTTGGATATATATTTATAAATTGCAAATTACTAAGTGATGCTGCACCTAATTCTGTTTATTTAGGAAGGCCTTGGAGGGATTATGCTAAAACTACTTTTATAAATTGTTTTATGGGAGAACATATTATAGGAGAAGGGTGGCATAATTGGGATCGCACGGTCACTGAGCGAACAGCTAGTTACGAGGAATATAACAGTTCAGGTCCTGGGGGAAAACTAGATAATAGAGCTAGATGGGCAAAAGTATTAAGTGACGAGGAAGTTAAAGATTATAATATAGAGAATATACTTGGTCCCGATTTTAATTATGAATTTTATAAAAGCTAGCAAAATAAATTGCTAGCTTTACTGTTTTATTTATTAATAATTTTATTAGTTTGCTCTAATTTAGAATTTCCATCTCTGCCGCAGCAAGGATAAAGGCTCCAATGCCCTTTGCATCATTTGTAACAATCGGTTCACTTATATAGTACTCATATGTACCGTCTCTTTTAGTTGCGCCACCAAGTCCAGATACAGCGCAAGTTTTGTTTAAATTCACTAGGCCATCTTTTGTAACCATAATAAACTCATCAACAATGCTTTTATATGTTGTTTTTGCAATATCAATCCATTTTTTTGGTATATAACCTTTATTTAATCCTTTTGCAATAGCATATAATATCATGCATGATGCAGAGGCCTCTATATAGTTACCTTTTAGTTCTCCTTTATCTAATACTTGGTACCAAAGTCCTGTTTTTTCATCGCGAACTTTAAGAAGAGCTTCTAGTACTTCATTTAAAATTTCGATTATTCTAGCTCTATCCTTATGGTTTTCTGGTAGGTAGTCTAATACATCAACTATAGCCATAACATACCAACCCATTGAACGACCCCAAAAGTTTTTAGAAAGGCCTGTTTCTTTGTTACACCAGGGCTGAACTTTCTTTTCATCCCATGCATGATATAACAATCCAGTTGCAGGATCTTTTGCGTGACGTTCACATATTAAAAATTGTTTTGTAACATCATCAAATTCAGAAGTTTCACCAAATTCTTTTATAAACTCAGCATAAAATGGTGAACCCATGTAAAGGCCATCTAACCAGATTTGATAAGGATAGATTTGCTTATGCCAGAAGGCTCCTTCACTAGTTCGTGGGTGGTTTCTTAATTGCTCTCTTAATAGAAAAGCAGCTTTTTTATATTTCTCAAGCCCTGTTTCCTTATAAAGAAGAAATAAAAGTTTTCCATTGTTTACGTGATCTATATTATATTCAGTAACACTATATTTTCTAATATCACCAGTTTCATCAATAAAAAAGTCCATGTTTTTTTTAATAAAATCAAAGTATTTTTTGTCCTTAGTTATTTTCCATAATAACTCGATACCTTTAAAAATAACACCATTATCGTATTCCCATTTACCATTAAACTCTGGAGTTCGAATCATAACGGAATCAGTCATCCTAGCGGCCCAATTTTCCATTTGTAACACCTCTCGATTTTATTTTTATATAACGTTATTAAGTTTTACCATAGGGTCATTGCCTTTTGCATCTTTTGTTTTACATCTTGAAAATTCAACATTAATACTATTTTCCACATAAAAAGCTGGTCCTTCATTATTACTTATAGTAACATTGTTAAAGAAAATGTCTTTAACGTTTGAACAGAAGAAACCTTTTTGCTTCATTGGATCAAGATTTGCCATCATATCTGGCATGCCAGGCTCTGCGTCTTCTGCCATAGATATTGAAATATTATTAAATGATACATCTTCGATATACATTTCAGGAAGGCCATAAAAAAAACCAGCGGCAGCCCTTACTTCTCTAGCAGTTATATTAGAAAAGTGGATTCTTCTAAAGGCTGGAGTTTCTACTGTTATTGGATAAGGAGCTTTATCCCAAACATATTTATCTTTTCCATTAGGTCCACAGTAGTAGTATAGGTTAGCTATAAAAGGGCATAACACATCTTTCATTACTATGTTATTAATTCGTACATCTTCAATAACACCACCACGACCACGACGAGATTTCATTCTAATACCTCTGTCAGTTCCTTCAAATACACAATTGCTTATGGTTACGTTTCTCACATCACCACTCATTTCACTGCCGATTACTACACCACCGTGACCATGTACCATGGTACAATTTGTGATAGTAATATTTTCACATGGAACTCTAAGGGGAGTAGCTTCTGTTCCAGATTTTATAGTTATGCAATCATCACCAACATCAATGTGGCAATTTGAGATGTGCACATTTTTGCAAGATTCAGGGTTTATTCCATCAGTGTTAGGTGAGTCATTCGGATTTTTAATTGTAATCTTATCTATGGTTACATTATCACAGCAAATAGGATTTATTGTCCAGCTTGGTGAGTTTGTTAAAGTAACTCCTTCAATAAGTACATTATTACAATTATGAAAACTTATCAATTTAGGCCTTGGATATATGTTTGTTTTATTTTTAAATATTTTCCACCAAAAGGCACCTTGTCCATCTAGTTTTCCACGACCGGTAATAGAAATATTTTCTTCGTTTTGCGCGTATACGCAGGAGGAGTATACAGACTGCGCTGCTCCTTCCCACCTTGAATCTACAATAGGATACTGCGATATATCATTCGTGAATATTAAAATAGCGCCTGAATCTAAATTTAAATTAATATTGCTTTTAAGCATAATAGAACCTGTAAGAAAAGTGCCAGCAGGTACGTACACTGTGCCTCCGCCAGCCTTGCTACATGCATCTATAGCTAGAGCAAAAGCATGGCTGCAAGAGGTAATACCGTCTGGAATTGCTCCAAATTCTGTAACATTGAATATTGTTGAATATGGTGAAGTATTCATAAAAACCTCCTTTATTCTAGGGCGAAAATTATCCTTTAACTGCGCCAAGGGTTATACCTTGTACAAAGTATTTTTGACAGAAAGGATATATAGCAGCAAATGGTAATATTGTAACAATTATAGCTGCATTTTGAAGAGTTTTACTATATATACCATTTGATGCAGTTGATTGGGTGGTTGTACTCTCTATTATCATTTCCCTTATTTTAATCTGAAAGTTAAGTTTATTTGGATCTGAAATGTACAACATAAAGTTAAAATATTCATTCCAAAAGGAAACAGCGAAAAATAATCCTATGGCAGCGAGTGCTGGCTTTGATAAAGGCAACACTATTTTTACGAATATACCCATAGGACTACAACCATCTATTTCAGCTGATTCCATTAAAGCCTTAGGTATTCCCTCAAAGAAGCTCTTCATAAGTATCAAATTGTAAACATTTAAACTTAATGGAAGAATAATTGACCATAAACTATTCATTAATCCAATGTTCTTCATATTTAAATATGTAGGTACTAGTCCACCATTAAATAACATTGTAAAAAATAGGAGTGATGCAAATAGTTTTCTTCCAGGCATATCATCCTGAATTAATATATATGCTCCTAGTGTTGTTAGGAATAAACCAATAAGTGTACCCACTATAGTTATATAAACAGAAATAAGAAAAGGAGTATACAAGGTTGTTTGTGTAACAACAGCTTTATAAGCTGCAAGTGTTGGATGTAATGGAATAAGTCTCAAACCATATGAACCGGTGGTATCTAAAGAATCTGATACTACTTTCAAAATAGGAACAAGTATTACAACTACAGTCGCAAGTAGAAAGAATGCGTTGAATATTTTGAAAAAAGCTCTTCCACGGTATCCTTTTTTGAAGCTAAATTTATCATTCATTAATAACTATCTCCTTTCGTTATAAAATACTTGAACCTTTAATTTTTTTACTGAGTTTGTTAGCTGCAAGAACTAACACTAAAGCTATTACAGACTTAAATAATCCTACGGCTGTAGTGTAACCATAGTCTGCTTGTTGAGACATGACCCTAAATGTATAGGTTTGAATAGTATCTGAAACACTATAAACCAAAGGATTCATAAGATTAAATACTGAATCAAATAAGTTTAATACTTTTGCAAGATCTAGTATAAATATTACAAGTATTGTATTCATAATTCCTGGAATGGTAACATGAAAACATTGTTTAAGTCTACTAGCTCCATCTATAGATGCTGCTTCATATAATTCTGGGCTTATACCAGATAGTGCTGCTAAATAAATTATAGTTCCCCAACCAGTATCCTTCCATCTTGCTATAAAGACGAATATAGGGGTCCACCATTTTTCTGACACTAAAAAATAAAAAGGTTTATGACCTGTTTGTACAAGTAGTTGATTTATAAATCCATCCTGTGGTGATAAAATTATAGTGAATATGGAAGCTACAACTACCCAGGAAAGGAAATGTGGAAGATATAACAATGTTTGAACAAAACTTTTGGCAAATTTGTTTTTTACCTCATTTAGTAACAAAGCAAAAACAATTGTTACTATCATTCCGATAAAAAGGTTAAGCAAACTAAGGGAAATAGTGTTTCTAAAGGCACTTAAAAATTGAGGCGTTTTAAATAAAGTTTTAAAATTGTCCAAACCTATAAATTTTGCAGGAGCAAATGGACCATATTTTGTGAATGCAAATTTTATACCATACATAGGCATGTAGTAAAATATAAATGTGATTACTACTACTGGAAGAGCCATTAGATAAAAATACTTGTATCTTAACATTTTTTTTGTCACACTGGTATTTGATTTTTTCATAAGACTAGTATCTGATGTTTTTTTTGGTTTCCTTATTTTAAGTTGCAATTTTTTGACCTCCTTTATGTTTTAGTAAAATTTAGAGCTTGTATACCTTATAAAATATAATTGGAAGTAAAAGTTAAATTACTTCCAATTATATAATAATTTATTATTTGTTAAGATCAGCTAGAACGCTATCAACTAATGTTTTTGAATCTTTATTATATTTAGCTAATCCAGCATCAACTGTCAATGTACCAACCATGACCTTAGAAATGATTTCATTTTTGAGTAATAATAGGTCTGGAATTGCTTTGGTAAGAACATCTGATGCAGGTAATAATGGTTCTAGAGCAGAGTCTTTAGTAAATGTTGCAAGTGAACTAGTTACTCTTTTATCAGCAACAATTGGATTTTTAAATTTTGTTAAAGATAATTCTCCTGCTTCATATATTTTTGGAAATTCTATTTTAGGGTCAAGTTTGCTAGGTAATTTTTTTGTAACTCCATTTGTAACTTTGTAGTTTAAATCCTTAATTCCATTTGTAAACAACGTCTCACCTTCGCCACCATCATGCATAAACTCAATAAGATATTTGAATATTCCAGTAGGATTTTTTGCTTTGCTTGTTATTCCAAGGCCTACAGGAGCTCTTTCTATATACTTAGTTTCTTTAATTGCTGGTATTGCAATAATTGTTCCGGTTTTTACAGCTTTTTGTAAGTTTTGTTCCATAACTCTGTTCCAATCTCCTGCCCAATAAGTGAATGCTCCAACTTTACCAGCATAGAATTTATCACGAACACTTGAAGTTTTATTTGTAACTATTTCTTTGTCAATTAATCCATCAGCATAAGCTTTAGTCATCCTTTGAAGAGCAGCTTTCATATTAGGTTGTGACATACCATCTACCCATTTACCGTTAACTTTAGTAAAGTTAGGTATTGCATCTTGATAGAATTCTCTCAAATATATAGAATAAGGAACTTCTGTATTTATTACTCCAGCAGCACTGTATGGAATAATAGTTTTCTTACCGTTAGCATCTGGCATATCTTTAAATGCTTTTAAAACGGCAATGAATTCATCATAAGTAGTTGGAACTTTTAAGTTAAGTTTATCTAACCAATCTTTTCTTAAGTAAGTAATGCAACCACCACCAGTTTGAATTGGGTAGGCAAACGATTTATCGTTTACTTTAATGGAATTTGCATATTTTGGATCAATAGTCTGTAGTGTTTTAGATTTTGAGATTGCATCAGTCATATCCCAAAGTGCTCCATTACTTCCAAAAGTAGATAAGTAAGTGCTGGCTATTTCTACTACATCAGGTACATCACCTGATGCGAATTGAAGGCTGAGTTTATCATAATATTGAGCATGAACTGGTTGTGTAATTTTAAGATCAATTCCTGTTTGCTTTTTGAATCCTGCAACAAAATCAGCCATTCCATCTTCGGGTTTTAGGAAAGTATCTGTAGTCATTTTAATTGTTGTTGGTTTTACTACTGTTGCTTCTGTTGCTTTCGTTGCAGTAGTAGCTGCTGCGTCCGGTTTAGAGCCACATCCTACTAAACCACCACCTATCATAGTTAGTGATAAAGCTAAACTTAAGTTTCTAAAAATTGATTTTTTCATTAATAATGTTCCCCCCTTTAAATCTATAAAAAGAAATTCAGTTGTTAACGTTTCCAACTTTAATTGAATTATATTATTTAGTGAATTTTTTGTAAAGGAGCAGTTCGCAATATACCATACAATTCCATAGAAATTAATGGATTTTATACTAATATTATTAATGATACATTCGTTTACATATGATACAATATTAATGAATTATGAAATTAACCCTAGGAGTATCAATAACTTTTTATTATAGTTATTGGGTGAGAAGAGTATATTTAATTAAAACAAGATTTGACAATATAGCTTTATAATATAGTAATTATGAATTATAAGGCTATAATATAACTTAGATGTATTATATTTGAAAAGGGGTAGATGTGTAAAATGACTAAGAAGATAAAGGTATTTATTGTAGGAGATTCAACAGCAGCAGCAAAGATTACTGAAAAACGTCCAGAAACTGGTTGGGGTGAAATGATACCTATGTTTTTTAATGGGGAAGTAGAATTTGAAAATCATGCAGTTAATGGTAGAAGTTCAAAAAGTTTTATAGAGGAAGGACGTTTGAAAGAAATATCTGATACTATTGGCAATGGAGATTTCATGTTTATTCAATTTGGTCATAACGATGAAAAAGATGATAACAAAAGACATACAGATCCGTTTACTACATATAAATCTTATATTTCAAAATATATAGAAGTAGCAAAAAGTTCAGGAGCAAATCCGGTACTTTTAACTTCAATACAAAGAAGAGTATTTAATAAGAATGGAACTATGCCAGATACTCATGGTGATTATTCCATAGCAATGAGAGAAGTTGCAAGACAATTTAATCTTCCACTTATAGATATGCAAGAAAAAAGTAAAAACTATTTTGAAATTATCGGTGAAGAAAAAGCTAAGGAAATATTCTTATGGGTTGATGCGTCAGAGTCATTAAATTATCCGGAAGGAAAAAAGGATAATACTCATTTTTGTGAGAAGGGAGCAAAAAAGATGGCGGAGCTAGTTGTTGAAGGAATAGTAGAAAATAATATTGAGCCACTTTCGAGGTTTGTAAAGGGGTAATATATATTTGGGGGGGGTATTTTTGTTTAAAGTATATAAAAACTTTGATAATAAACTTTTTCTAAAATTCATTGTGCCATATATTTTTATATTAGCAGTTCCATTGGTCATGGGTTTTGGTGTTTATAGAATAGCTGCAAATATTGTTAAGGAAGATATCAAAGAATCAAATATATCTATGCTTAACCAATCAAAAAATATAGTCGAAAAACAACTACAGCAAATAGATCATTTATCTGTTCAACTAGCCACAAATGATAAATTAGTTAGCCTATTTGACCTTAAGGAACCACTTTTAGATAGTGATTACTTGAAAATTAAAGACGTAATTGAAGAACTCAACAAGTATACTAGTAATATGGATTACTTATCTGGTTATTATATTTATTTAAAGAATAGTAATTATATTATAACCCAGGATACTCTGTATAAGGCAGATATTTATTATAATATGGTTTTAAAATTCAAAGATTCAGAGTATAAAACATGGGTTAATATGTTAATGAGTAATCATTTTGCTCCAGAGTATGTTTCACTAAAATCATATGACGTAAAGGGTTTAGGTTCTAATAATACAAATTTCATTCAATCAGTTCCTTTTGGATATAATGAAAAACCAATGGGTGCAATAACAATATCTTTTGAAAATGAAAAAATAAAAGAATTAATTTCATATATTGACATATCAAAAGGAGGATTTGTTTACGTTGAAAATAAGCAGGGAGAACTAATAACCAGTTTACCTGAAAATATGAACCTAAATAATCGAATTAACTCAAAAGAGTTAACAAAAAAAGAAGGATTTTTCTCGAAAAACATTGATGGCAAGAAAATGATGGTTACATATATAACTTCTAAAGAAAGAGGTTGGAAATATGTTATTGTATTGCCATCCGATTTGGTATTTGCGAATTTAGATAGTTTTACGTTTATTACAGTTAAACTGTTCTTAATAACTCTTTTAGTAGGAATTTTAGTTGCAAGTATTCTTGCTTATCGTAACAGTAAACCAGTTTTTGATATTGTTAAGCAGTTAAAACAATTTAACTCAGATGAATCGGTTGTTAATAAGAATACATTCTCTTCAATAAATGGGAGTGTTTCTAATTTGATTTTAACAAACAATGAACTTCAAAAGGATATAGATAATCAGAAGTCTTTAATTCATTCTGCGTTTCTTGAGAAGCTTATACGTGGGCAAATATATAATGAGGCAGAATTCTTAGCAACTTCTGCTTATGTAGGAATTGATATTTCAAAAGGTAAAAGTATTGTAATATTACTTAAAGTATTTAACAATGAGTCAACTGTAATAAATTTAAACGATGAAATTATAAAGGAATTAAATATTTCTAAAGCAATTATTAGAGGGGTATTAACAAAACATTTCACAGGAAATGTATTTTTTCATGATATAGACCAACAAACGATTGCTATTATATTGAATTCTGATATAAAAGATACAGAGGTTTTTTATAAGGAAATAGAAGATAACGTAACAAATGTTAAAAAAGAGCTTTTAGATAATATTAATTTAAAAGTTGATGCTTCTGGAGGAGAACCTTATTCAAATCCTTTGGAACTTTGGCATTCATTTGAACAAGCTGTACATGCTTTAGATAATTTTGATGATAAATATTCGATAGTTTGGTCTCACAATCTTGAGATAGAAACTGAAAATTACTATTATCCACTAGATGTTGAGCAAAAGTTATCAAATCATACGAAAATAGGAGATAAAGGGCAGGTTAATAAGCTTTTAGATTTTATTTATTATGAAAACTTTGAGACTAGAAATTTAAATTCTTGTAAAAGTTATGATGTTGTAAAGGAGTTAAAAAGTACTATTAGAAAAATGTTGCCTGATTTTAAAGATAATGAAGATAGTAAAAATAATGAGGATATAAAAGGTGTTAATAACATTTTAAGAGAAGTAAATTCAAAAAATTCTTATGATGTTAACTTTAAGTTGGTGGCTAATGCTTATTACAGTTTATGCGATTTAATACTAGTACAGAAAGGTAATTCTAATTTAAATCTAATGAATAAAATTAAAAGGTATATTGAATCAAATTATATGGATAAAAATTTATGTCTTTATAAAGTATCTTCAGAATTTAATTTAAGCGAGGGTTATTTTTCACATCTTTTCAAAGAACAAACGGATATTAATTTTACAGATTATCTAGAAAAAACTAGACTTAATAATGCAAACATTCTTTTGAAAAATCGTGAATTAACAATTACAGGAATTTCCGAGATGGTTGGGTACAACAGTGCACAGTCATTTAGGAGGGCTTTTAAAAGGTTGTTTGGAGTGAGTCCCACTGACGTCAGAAAAAATTAGGTAGATCACCAGTATGAAGATTATAAAACAAGGGAGGATTACCCAAAGAATTTGAGGTAAGTCTTCCCTTTGTTTATGTAAAATTCTAATATAATGATTAATTTTGGAATTTAATATAATTAATGTTATAATTGAAATTGTTTACAGAATGCTCATAAAATAAAACTCATTTTGACACAAATAAGTTATAATATGAGAATAATAGAATAATTTATAAAAAAACATGTGAAAAAATGATTGTAGGGGTGAAAAAAATGATAGAAATGGAAAATGTAACAAAACGTTATGGAAATCAAGTAGCATTAGATGGTCTTAATCTTACAGTAAAAAGAGGAGAAATACTGGGATTTTTAGGGCCAAATGGTGCTGGTAAATCAACTGCCATGAATATTCTCACAGGGTATATATCCGCAACAAACGGTAATGTAAGAATTGATGGTATTGACATACTTGAAAATCCTGAAGCTGTAAAGAAAAAAATAGGATATCTTCCTGAAATACCTCCATTGTATTTGGATATGACGGTTGAGGAATACCTTAAGTTTGTATTTAGAATAAAAAAGGTTAAATCTGATTCTATTGAGCAAAGTATGATAAAAATAATGTCGCTTGTCAAAATATTAGATGTTAGAGGAAGGCTTATAAAAAATCTTTCTAAGGGTTATAAACAAAGAATAGGGCTAGCTCAAGCCTTAGTTGGAGACCCCGAGGTACTTGTTCTAGATGAACCTACGGTAGGGCTAGACCCAAAGCAGATTATAGAAATAAGAAATCTAATTCAAAAAATAGGAAAGACATGCACCATTATATTAAGTTCACACATATTATCAGAAGTTAGTGCGATCTGTCATAGGGTTATTATAATAAATAAGGGCAAGATTGTTGCTTCTGGAACTCCAGAAGAATTAGCAAAAGGAGTAAATAACAGTAACAAAGTCCTTTTGAGGGTTAAAGGGGTAAAAGAGGATGTATATAAACATATAAAAGCAATGGAAGATGTTAAGTCAGTTGAGGAGCAAGGTGTTATTGAGATTGGTACGTTAGATCTTTTAGTTGAGGCAAAAAATAATTTGGATATAAGAGAAATATTATTTGTTACGCTTAGCCAAGCTGGGTTTATTATCTTAATGATGAAGAGCCAGGAAATTAATCTTGAAGAAATATTCTTGGATGTTACAACAAACAAGAAAGTAGGAGGTATGTAATGTTAGCTGTATTTTTAAAAGAACTTAGATCATATTTTACTTCAGCTATTGGTTATATTTTTATAGGAACATTTTTATTAATAACAGGAATATTTTTTACAATGTATAATTTATTAGCAGCAAGTCCAACATATAATAGTACGCTTCAAAGTCTAATTACAATATTTTTGTTTATTATTCCAATATTAACTATGAAGATTATATCTGAAGAAACTAAAACTAAAACAGATCAATTATTGTTTACTTCACCATTAAAAATAAGAGATATTATATTGGGTAAATATTTTGCAGCCGTAGCTATTTTTACTATCTCTCTTTTAATAACGGTTTTGTACCCACTAATTTTAAGTATGTTTGGAACTGTCTCACCATCTGAAATATTTACAGGATATATTGGTATGTTCTTGCTTGGGGCAACTTTAATATCTATAGGTTTATTTGTATCAAGTTTAACAGAAAATCAAGTTACATCAGCAGTAATATCTTTTGGAGTATTACTTTTTATATTTTTAATAGATAGTATAGAGCAGGCACTTCCTAGCACTAGAATTTCTAGTATAATTTTCGTTCTGATTATGGTAGGAATATTTGCTTTTGGTGTTTATTTTTCAACTAAAAATATATATGCAGCATCAGTTACAGCATTAGCAGGCATAATTATGACTATAGGAATATATTTAGCAAAAAAGGAACTTTTTGATGGTATGATTCAAAAGGTTTTCGAATGGTTTTCTTTAATAAAACGTTATGATTTATTCTCGCAAGGCATATTAAGTCTGAATTCTGTGGTGTATTACTTATCATTTATTGTGGCATTTGTATTTTTAACTATAAGAATGGTTGACAAGAGAAGATGGAGTTAAGGGGTGGATGAATATGAAAAAGTTACAAATAAAAAACACATTTAAAAATAATAAGTTTAGATATGGTGGTTATGCAACACTAATTACATCTATGGTACTTGTAATATTGCTGATTGCTAACTTAGTAATTGATAAAATGGATTTTAAATATGATATGACAAAGAATAAATTATATTCATTATCAGATCAATCTTATAAAGTCATGGACAAGCTAAGCCGTGATATTAATATTATTATATTTTCAAAGCAGAGTAGTTATGATCAAGGAATGACAGAAATAATAAACAAATATCCTAGTAAATCTAAGAAAATAACTGTAAAATATGTAGATCCAACTACTAACCCTCAAGTTGCAAAAAAATATAGTAGCACTGAAAATGAGATCGCAAATGGGAGTATAGTTGTTGAGAGCGCTGGTAAATTTAAAGCTATTAAGGAAAGTGAGTTATATAATACGACCGAGGATCAAACTACTGGTGAGACATCTGTGAAATCTCTTGCAGTGGAACAAAAAATCACAGGAGCTATAATGTACGTTGCAGGCGATAAAAATTCAGTTGTTTATAATTTAGAAGGGCATAAGGAAAAAGCATTAGCTACTGAAGTTTCTAGTGACTTAAGCAATCAAAACTTTGTAGTAAAACAATTGAATCTATTAACAAATGTTTGGAAACCAGCAAATGGAGACATGCTTCTTGTTAGTTCTCCATCAGTTGATATAAGTAAGGACGAATTAATTAAGTTAAAAGATTTCTTTTCAAAGGGTGGTCATGGAATATTTTTAATGGATGTTCAGAAGGGTAAGTTCCCAAATTTTGATAATCTCATGAGTACTTTTGGAATTCAAGTTGAACATTCTCTAATAGTAGAAGGAGATTCAAAAAAATATTATAGGGAACCTGCATACCTTATTCCTAAAATGAATAGTCATGCAATTATTGATCCTATGGTTTCTGCAAATCTACCTATTCTTTTTCCAGTGGCACAACCAATTGAGCAACTAAAAGTTAAGAAGGATTCTTTAAAAGTTGAGCCGCTACTTACGACTTCAGGCGAGTCTTTTGGAAAGAAAGATATAAATAGCACAACAACGCAAAAGGCATCTGGGGACACAGACGGTCCTTTTGATGTAGCGGTTGCAATAACTGATACCCAAGAATCAAGTGTGGCTAAAATTGTTGTTTTTTCATCTTCAGGTTTTATTAATGTTGCAGCTGGTGGTAATCTAGACCTTTTCATGAATAGTATGAATTGGGTACAGGACCGTCAAGAAAATATTTCTATTACGCCAAAAGATTTAACAAATCAGCCGTTAGAAATGACTAAGGCACAAACACTTGGATTTTCTGCTCTGGTTATAATAGTAATTCCTGCTATAGTTCTTATCATGGGGGTTGTAGTATGGATTAGGAGGAGACATTTATGAAGAAATCTAAGAGTATTATAATACTCGCTCTTATTATACTCTTATTAGGCGGAGCATATTTTTATGTTTCAAGTAATCCCAAAATAGATAAGAAAGATACAAGTTCTACAAATGTAAGTACAAGCAGCGTTGAAGTTTGGAAGATTGATAACACTAAAGTTTCCCAGGTAATTATTAAAGATAGCGGTGCGGGGAATACATTTGTTAAAAAATCTAAAGAATGGGTTATTGAAAATTATAATCACAAGATCAAACAGGCTACTATTAATAGTATTACAGATTCAGTAATAAATTTATCAGGAACACTTGTGGAAAAAAATGCTAACGATATGGGTAAGTATGGACTTGATAAACCAACTATAAATATAGTGATAGTTGGGAAAGATTTAAATAAAACACTATGCGTTGGAGATAAAACTTCAGACGGAACTAGCTATTATGTAAATGAGAAAGGAACCCAAAAAGTATATTTTATAGCAGCCAGTATTGTAGATGGTCTTACTTTAAAGCAGTCAGCATACAGAGATAATACTATTACCGCTATAGATGCGACTTCGCTTTCATACATGAAAATTGTTAAAGCTGGAAGCTTACCAGTTGTGATAATAAAGAATGCAAATCAAAGCAAAGATGAAGCTAAATACAATATAAATACTTGGATGCTTACGGATGCATATAATTCACCAGTAAATTTAGAGGTTGAGAAAATTTCTCCAGTAATAGCCGCTATTGCAAGTCTTAAAGCTGGTGATATAGCTGATGATAATCCGAAAGATTTAAGCAAGTATGGATTAGATAAACCATCTCTTGAACTTACACTAAAGGATAGTAAAAGTGTATTGCAACTTTTTATAGGTAAAAACAAGGATGGTAGTAGTGTATATTTTAAAGAAGGTAAAGGTGACACCATATATACAATGGATAAGACCGTAATTGATCTCTTTAAGTTTAAACCTTTTGATGTGATAACTAAATTTGTGTACATTGTAAATTTAGATTATGTAAATAAGATAGTTGTAGAGGGAAAAGGAAAAACGGATACAGTCTTAGTTTCTAGAACTACGGCTAAAGCTGAAAAATCTGGAGATCCAGATGTTGTAACTACAAATTCTAAGGTAAATGGTAAGAAGATAGAAATTAATAAATTTAAGACTGAATATCAAGAAATAATAGGGCTTACTGTAGATGCTGAAAATGATAAAAAACTAGAAGATAAACCAGTGATTAGCATTACATATAGTCTTAATAATGGAACTAAAAAGCAGGAAATCATTGATTTCGTACCTTATAATGATCAGTTTTATGCAGTATTTAGGAATGGAAAATCTGATTTTGTAATAACAAAAGATAAAGTAAATAAAATGATAACTAGTTTGGAAAGTTTAAAATAAGATGGTGAAAAGGTAGTATAAGAAAAAGGCTGCTAAACAAGTGAAATATCGTTTCATTGTTTAGCAGCCTTTTTAATTTATTTATTTATTTAGCAAATATTTAAGGATTAAAATTGAATTGTATTTTTGTTTAGTTGATCCGACAATTCCAATCACCTTATTTTTTGTATCAAATCCCAATTTTTTTAACATTACAATATCTTTGGCATCTATAGCATAAACACCATTCTTTTTATCACTTCCGGTAGCGTGAATTTTTTCACCTTTTAGAGAATCTAAATTGAGTTCACTTATATTATCTAATCTCAAAAACATATCTTGTTTTACGAAGGATTCAAACATGATTTTATCTAAAATGATAACATCGAGTTCTCCAACAGATACCTCAGCAGTAAGTTTTTGCATATACTGGCTTGTTGTTTGAAGGTTTGCATTTTTTGAAACGTCAATTGGCATAGTACTTACTCTAGCTTTTTTTCTAGTACTTCCATCTTTGACAACAGCTTTTGTAAGTAAGGATTCTAAATTAGTTATCTTATTCGTATCTGAAATGTTTGAAATCATAGTTAAATTAAATACATAATCTGGTTTTGTTATTTGGCTATGTATAATAGAAATTATTATACATATGACAGCTAAAGTAGCAATAATATGTAATTTGTAATACTCCCAGATATATTCAGCTTTTTTATGTTTGCTCATCCCTTTTAAATCAACCATAGTCTTCATCCCTTTTATTCGAATTTCAGTATCAACATAAAATATTTATAAATTTATTATGTTACTTTTTTACTGCCCTTGGATTATATTTAAAACAATGATTAATAAATTTTTCATCAGGCATAAACATCAATTGCATTTTATCGTTTCCTTCTGTAATCATTGCAACATATATTCGTCCTTTTGCGGTTGTTGGATAACATTTTACTATAGAAGTAGGTTTGTTTGAATAATCTTTTACAAAATCACTATCACTAAGAGCTAAAAGGTCTACTTCTTTTATATTAAAAGTAGTGACCTTTTTTCTCTTTTTCATTTCTAATATCTTTTCTATATCAATTTCACCATTTGTAAATTGATATTCATATTCTACATATAATTTTGATTTGTAAAAATAACATGCTACAGCCAAAGCAATTAATAATATAGCAAAAATCATATTTACACTAGTAAAAAATAGTCCAATTAATCCAAGTACATAGGTTGCTTTACTTACTAGTTTGTAAGTAGTTGTTTTAGATGTTGTTAGAAGTTGCTCATAAAAATTATCCATTTTTTTGTCCCCTTTAATTATCATATGATTTTTAGTTAAGAAAAGCATTACAAATTGTATTTTATTTAATAATTCACCTATAATTATAACATAATCCATATATTATAAAAGGTTATTATAACTAAATTATATAATTTATAGTTGCAAAATATATTTAATAATATGATAATAAAGATATATGAGTTAAAAATATTATTATGAGATTCTTATACAAAGTGTAAAAAAATATAAAAATAGTCTAAGTTAGGGGTGATATTATGAGCTTAAAAGGGAAAGTTGCAATAGTTACAGGAGCATCTAGAGGAATAGGCAAAGGAATTGCTATGGAACTTGCAAAAAACGGATGTTGTCTTGTGATAAATTATAAAAGCAATGATGAAGAGGCTGAAAAAACTTATAAGGAAATTAGAGCGCTAGGGGCTTATGTCTTAATGATTAAAGGGGATGTAAGTAATTATGAGTTTGCAAAGCAGATGGTAAAAACCACTGTTGAAAAATTAGGAAAAATAGATATTTTAATAAATAATGCAGGAATCTCGAAGGTTGGATTATTTATGGATCAGGAGCCTAGCGAGTGGAATAATATTTTAGATGTAAATTTAAAGGGTACTATTAATTGTTCTCATAATGTCGTAAAAGAAATGATAAAACAAAAGAGTGGTAGCATAATTAATATATCCTCAATGTGGGGAGAGGTTGGTGCTTCTTGCGAGGTTATTTACTCTGCATCTAAAGGAGCAGTTAATGCTTTTACAAAATCATTAGCTAAGGAACTTGCGCCTTCAAATATTAGAGTAAATGCAATTGCACCAGGAGTTATAGATACAGAAATGAATAAGTGGTTAAGCAAGGACGAACGTGCAAATTTAATAAATGAAATACCTATGATGAAATTTGGAGAAATTTCAGATGTTGCTATGCTTGTAACGTTTTTGGCCAGTGAAAACTCAAAATATATTACAGGACAAGTAATAACTATAGATGGAGGATTCTTATAGTTGATGTAAAATAAAGTATTTAATGAATTATTCATTTTTTCTTAAGGAATAATTAATATTTGAATCTGATTATATGTTATAATCAGATTATCATTTATTGAGTAAATCATATGAAATGAAAGAAGGCTAATATTATGGAATATGCAAATGGTAAAAATGTAATTTCAAAGTTATTCAAATCAGCTTTAACAATAGGTGCTTTTATTGTATTAGCAATAACAATACCTTATATAGCTATCTTTGTTATTAGAGCCTTATTTGTAATCGTAGTTTTTGGAGTTATAGTATGGTATAGTTTAAAATTAGTAAAAAGTGTTAAGAAGTTTATCTACAAATCAAGTATAAAAAAAGACGCTACGACAAAATCTAATGTTTTTAGTAGTGACGCAGATATAACAAATACTAATGATATTAATTACGATGATAGTGTTATTATTGATGTAGATTATGAAAAGGTAATATAAGGAACATATAATGAAAAAAATTAAGTCTATAACTATAGTTAAAGGACCAATCTATGATATAAGATTGGCCTTTTATTTTTTTATAATATAAATAAATTTAATAAAACGATTATAAAGCAATAATGTATTAACTTTATGACGTATATAAGGAGGGCACTATGCAGGTAGAAATTATAAAACATATACAATATATTATATCTCCCTTTTGGGATACATTTTTTCAACTAGTTACAATGACTGGAGAGGAATCTTTTTATATTATTGCAGCTGCTATAATATTTTGGTGTGTAAATAAAAAATTTGGGTATAAGCTAGGTTTTGCATTGCTTACAAGTACAATAACAAACATTATTTTAAAGGATATGATTAATGCAGCTAGGCCAATAGGAGTGCCTGGAATAAGGTCGCTTAGAATAGAAACAGCTACAGGACAATCTTTTCCAAGTGGTCATACACAAGGGGCTACGACATTTTGGATTTCTTGTATTCTTAAAGTTAGAAAAAAGTGGATTTATATAGTTGGAATTTTAGCAATCGCTTTAGTGAGTATTTCAAGGCTTTATCTTGGACTTCATTATCCAAGAGATGTAATTGGTGGAATAGTAATAGGAATCATATGTGTTATTATTTCTAATTATATTTTTGAATATGCGGAAGAAACCCGAAAAGCATGGGTATTAATGATAATTATTGTACCTACACTTTTTGGAATGATATTCTTTAGAGAAAAAACATATTATACAATAGCAGGAACAGTATTAGGATTTTTTATTGGATATATATTGGAGTCTCGATATGTGTTGTACGAAGTTCGAAGTAGTATATTAAAGCAACTAATGAAATTGGTGTTTGGATTAGCCATTCTTGTGACCTTAAAAGCTGTGTTAAAGGTAATTCTTCCACTTAATATACTCTCTGACTTTTTTAGATATTTTGTAATTGGATTGTGGATAACAGTGGGAGCACCGTGTATTTTTAAAAAATTTGTTAGGTAAATTTAATTAAGTAGAATATTTTTTTGAAAATAGTAAAACCTATGAATAACAATACAAAAAAGGGAGATGTTTTTATGCCTAAAGATAGCCAACCAGATAATAAGTTTTCTAGATTAGTAAAGAGTAATTATAGTACTCCTATAACTCGCGAAACTGCGAAAAATCAAAATGCTACAAATAAAAAACAATCTGCTGATAGAAAATAAAATTATTAGAGCATATAAACATTTGTTTATGTGCTTCTTTTCTTATATTGAAGAAAAATATAGAACAAAAGGTAATTTATTAAATTTATTTGCATATAAAAATTTTGTGGTTTTCTAACAAATAAGAGATTATTTATTGCATTATCTTAATACTATGTTAGAATTTATATATGACTATTTTAGGAGTAAGTATTTAATATTACGTTTATACTGTGAAGTCTAGAGCTGCAGCATGTCTGTAGTTTTTTATATTTTTAAATGCAAAGATTATGTTAGTAATGGTTTCTGCAAAGCCTTAGATATTATTGTATTATTTAAGAAGGAGTGAATGAATTGAGTTTTAATGTATATAATACCATGACTAGAAGTAAAGAAGAGTTTATACCTTATGTAGAAGGAAAGGTTGGAATGTACACTTGTGGTCCTACAGTTTACAACTACGCACATATAGGTAATTTGAGAACGTATATTTTTGAAGATGTGCTAAAAAAATCATTGGAGTATTCAAAGTTTAAAGTTAAGCATGTAATGAATATTACTGATGTTGGGCACCTACAATCAGATGGGGATGAAGGTCAAGATAAAATGGCTTTAGGAGCAAAGCGTGAACATAAAACTGTATGGGAAATTGCTAAGTTTTATGAAGATGCTTTTTTTGAAGATTGTAAAAAACTAAATATAAAAAGACCTACTATCGTATGTAGAGCTACAGAGCATATTCAGGATATGATAGAATTTATAAAAAAACTTGAAGAAAAAGGATATACTTATGTTTCAAACGGAAATGTATATTTTGAAATTGACAAATTTCCGGATTATGCAAAACTTGCACATCTTAGTTTGGATGAACTTGAAGCTGGTAGTAGAATAGAAGTAGACCCTAATAAAAAAAATCCACTTGATTTTGTATTATGGTTTACAAATTCTAAGTTCTCTAATCAAATTATGCAGTGGGAGTCACCATGGGGCAAAGGATTTCCCGGTTGGCATTTAGAATGTTCTACTATGTCTGTTAAATATATTGGTGAATATTTAGACATTCATTGTGGAGGAATAGATCATATTGCGATACATCATACTAATGAAGTAGCTCAATCAGAAGGAGTACTTGGACATAAATGGGTGAAATACTGGATGCATGGAGAGTTCCTAGTACTTGACAGTGGTAAGATGTCAAAGTCTAGTGGGAATTTTTTAACAATTTCTAGTCTTGAAAAAGAGGGATATAGTCCTCTAGATTATAGATATTTCTGTCTTCAATCTAAGTATAGAAAACAGTTAGTGTTCAGTTTTGAGAGTTTAAATGATGCTAGGAATGGTTATAAAAAACTTAAAGAAAGAATTGCTCTTGTTTTAAGTGCTATAAATAAAAATGATATAGTAAGAGATGAGAAAATTGTATCATATAAAGAAAAGTTCTCATCATTTATAAGTGATGATCTAAATATAGCAAACGCGTTTACTGTACTTTTTGATGTTTTAAAAGATACTGATCTTAATAATAAGGAAAAATCTATTCTTTTAGAGGATTTTGATAAGATATTCTCACTTAATCTTATGACAATTGAAAAAGAAACTACAGATATAGATGAGGAACTTATAAATAATCTTATTGTTGAAAGAAATGCTGCAAGAGCAAGTAAAAATTGGGCAAGAGCAGACGAGATAAGAGATGAGTTTATAGCTATGAATATTGAGCTTCTTGATTCTAAAGAAGGGACAACTTGGAAAGCTAAATAAAAATAAATATAGTGATATTTTATGTATGCATGCAGTTTGAAGGTTAAACAATTGATAATTGTTTAACCTTTCTATTTACTTTAGATTTTTATAATGCACTATAAGATAATTTAGATTATAATATTATGTGTAGTTAAAAGCATAGAGAAATATTATTAAGTAGAGGTGATGGATATGGATAGAGTAAATTTAAAAGCATCAATAGTAATTGCAATTATTGGTATAATTTTAATATCAGTCATATATTTTAGACCTGTAAGCATTAATAGAAACTATAGTGGATATATGTATGATGAGAATAGTGAACTCGATAAAGCAGTAGAAATTAATCTTGATGGAGAATTAAAAAAGAACTTATCCCTTAATTATGTGTTTACAGGAAGTATAGAAGTGGATGGTATAAAAAAACAGGTTGTACTAAAGAGAATATGGGCAAAATACAATATTTTTAAAACTATAGAATATAGTGCTTTTATAGAAACTAAAAATGATAAGACTGGTCAATATGAGGTAAATGGAACAGTTAATACATCGAAGAATTTCAATGAAATACTTATAAAATTAGATGATGTAGACAGTAAATACAATAGCAAATTTAATATTTGTGGACCAAGTAATACCAGAGAAGAGGCAAAGGGCATTATAGCTAAAGTTGAAAAAAACAATTAATAATAATAATATATTAAGAGTGAGTGGAGGAATTGTAATGTCAGAAGGAATGGTTTTAAAACTAGAGCCATATTTAAACGAAAAAATATGGGGATGGGAGAAATGGGTACTTTCTTGTCATGAAGATGGAAAATCAACAATAAAAGAGGGGATTTATAGAGGGCAAGAATTATCTCAGATCCTAGGTTGTGGCAATGATTTCCCTATATTAAATAAAATTATAAAGGCGGAAGATACTTTATCTGTACAAGTACATCCTAATGATGCTTACGCTAAAAGGGTTGAAAACGCTAATGGAAAGACAGAGTGCTGGTATGTACTCGAAGCAAAAGAGGGTGCAACTTTAGTATCGGGAATAAAGAAGGGTCTAAATAAAGAAAAGTTAAGACAAATTATAAAAGAAGATAAATTAGAAGAGTATTTAGAGCGCATTTATATTAAAAGAGGGGATTTTATCTATATACCAGCAGGTACAGTGCATGCTATAGAGTCTGGTGTAAAGCTTATTGAAGTACAGCAAAACAGTAATATTACTTATAGGCTTCATGACTGGGGACGTGGTAGAGAGGTCCATATTGAAAAATCCCTAGATGTTATAGATTACGAAGGAAAAAATAAAGGTGGAAGAATCGAAAGCTTTGTAAAACTCGAGACTCCTTATTTTAAGGTTGAAAAAATTATTGTTAAAAGTAGTTATATAGATATTGTTAATGAAAACTTCCATAGCTATACTGTAATAAGTGGTGAGGGAGTAATAAAAGCTAACAAAAAGAAAATGAATCTAAAAGAAGAAGAGACAGTTTACATATCAAAAGGGACAGAATATAACATTGAAGGAAATATGGAATTACTTAAATCAAGTGTCTAAAAGAATTTACAGAGAAAAACATAAGTTATGTTACATAAATTGTTAAAAGGAGAGTTTAAATAATGAAACGAATGAAATTAATTAAAAAAAGTATGATATTATTTACATTGATTTTTGTTGTTTTTGCTAGTGGATGTGGTAATATAGTTCAGAAAAATAGTGATACAACCTCTAAAGATGTTAAAACACAAACAAAGGTTGTTACGGAAAAAGGAGTCAAGGACAAAAATCCGTTGGTTACTATTGTAATGGAGGATGGTTCAACTATAAAAATAGAATTATATCCAGAGATTGCACCTAATACTGTTAGAAATTTTGTTTCTTTAGCTAATAGTGGCTTTTATAATGGATTGATTTTTCATAGAGTAATGTCAGGATTTATGATACAAGGAGGAGACCCAAAAGGAACAGGGAGTGGTGGCCCGGGTTATGCAATAAAAGGCGAGTTTAGTGAAAATAATTTTAATAATACATTAAAACATGGAAGAGGAGTAATCTCTATGGCGAGAACTGATACACCAGATTCGGCAGGTTCACAATTTTTTATAGTGGTTGCAGATTCTGATAATAATTCTGCTAGTTTAGATGGTAAATATGCTGCGTTTGGTAAGGTTACAAAGGGTATGGAAGTAGTAGATAAAATAGTTTCTGTAGAGACTGGTAGTAATAATAAACCGAAAAAAGATCAAAAGATGAAAAAAGTTACTGTAGATACTTTTGGAGTTAAGTATGGCGAAGTGCAAAAGGTAAAATAATTAAATCTATTTAAAATATTAAAAGTATATATTTCTATAAAATAAATTTATAGGAATATATACTTTTGTTTTTAAGGTTTTGGGCATTTTGGCTTTAACATAGAACCTATAACTATAGATAATTGTATAAAATCACATTTATAATTTATGTTACCTAAGAATTTGATTTTGATTACCGAATACAGTTACAAACTTAATTGAGTATATATCACACATTATTAAATTATTAGTATTACTTTCTTTAAGGACAATAAAACTAATTCCAACTTCTTGTAAAAGTCCTTGTCTATCTTGAAATGTATTAGTTCCAAGTAAAAAATCTACTCTTACATATTTACCAATTTGAGATTGCAACCAGCCTTGATTATAAAGAGGATTATTTATTATAGGTGAGGTAGGTGCAATTTCGAAGTCTTGTGTACCAGATGGTGATGGATTAGTAGAAGAAGATCCTGGCATAGGTCCTTGCCTTGAATCATCATGCATACCAAATTTTGGCATAGGAGTCATTGGTGGTTCTAAAGACGATGAATCGGTATTCCACATTGGGGATTGATTGAAATTATTAGGTGGTGATATAAACATAAAATATCCTCCTTAAAAGCTATATTATTGTTTGAAATATTGTAAGTCCAATTTTATTTAAGTAGTGAAATATCGTGCTGTTGGATTGTAAAAGCAATGCTGAAGAACGGAAACTTGAAAGGTACCACTACCATTGAATGGAAACTCATAAGGACAGCCAGGTAGGTATGGATTAAAATACCATAATGATTCACCTGTTGAATATAATCTATTTCCAGCTAAAGCCCAATCAGCAATATCATAATGTATTTGTTCTGGTGGACTTGCCCAAATTGTTTGAGGATTAGCCATACCACCAAGTACAGAAGATACACAATCAAATTGGCCTGTTTGAAAAATAATTTTTCTTAAATCACCTTGACCTATTCTAAGATATTCACCATCGGCTACATTAACTCTGTTCATAATTACAGAGGCAACGGCTTTCATTCCATTTTCGCCCTCCCCACCAGCCTCACATTTTATTATTCGAGCCAATAACTCTCTAGCACTGTAAGCCATCTTTAGTCATCTCCTCAATTCGTTTTACAGTATTATTATATTCATAATATTAATAATGGTACTTAAAAAATGAAAAAAACATTGTCATAATTTTAGAAATATTATCTATAACATATGGTAAATTCATCGAAAGTTTGGTACAATTGCATTGTATTTGTAATCTTATTTTTAAGACAAAATAATTTGTGGTAAAAGCTCAATAGCAAATATACAAGAGGTGAATTATGTTAAGTAGTGGAGATATATTATACGGAAAATATGAGGTAATTAGAACACTAGGAAAAGGTGGAATGGGTGTTGTTTATTTGTGTAAAAACATAATCCTTGGAAATCTTTGGGCGATAAAAGAAGTAATACAAGATAAAAAAAATATAGACATTTTAACAGAAGCTAATATTTTGAAAAATTTAAATCATCCAGGTATTCGGAAAATAATTGATACATTTTATTCGAATAACAATTTATATATGGTTCAGGACTACGTAGATGGACAAACATTAAAGGAATATGTTAAGGCAAATGGTATAATACAAATAGAAAAAATTTGTAGGATAGTATCAGATTTGTGTGATATTATAGGTTATTTACATAATCAAAATCCAGTCATTATATATAGAGATATAAAACCATCTAATATAATGATAATGAAAAGTGGAAAAGTCGTGTTAATAGATTTTGGTATTTCGAAAGTTTATAAGAATGATATGTCACAAGATATAGATATGATATGTGCGGGATCTAATGGTTATGCAGCTCCAGAGCAATACGGCTCAGGGAAATGTTGTATGCAAACAGATATATATGGAATTGGAATGTTAATATACTTTATGGTGAAAGGGAGAACTCCGTATACAGGCATAGAGCCTCTTTTGGATGAAAATTATGGACCAGAAATTAATAATAAGCTGAAAAAGATAATACAAAAGTGTGTAAAAATTGATATTAATGAGAGATATGCCTTAGTTGGAAATTTAAAAGAAGATATTTCAAATATATTACCAAAGAATGAATCTGTAATTACTAAAAAAGTTAATATTAATATTAAAATTATAAATAAATCTATGTACGATAGGTCTATTAGGGTCTTTTTCTGCTTTACATTTGCAATTGTAGCAAGTATTTATATTTTGTATGGGAACAAAAAAGAAAGTACACTTTCGAATACTGCAGATGCAAAAGAAATAGTGAGTCCTATAGTGATATCATCAAGCATAGAACAAAATTCTATAAAAGAATTTATAAAGAAACCGACAAGGAGAATTAGGGTAGTTCCGATAAAAGGAATATCTAATTCAATAACGCAATGAGTTAAAAAGAATGTACCATACTGATAAAGGCTCGTTAAATCAAATTAATAGGAGACTAGGGGAGTTAATTTATATTAATCTCTGATAACGGTTACGACTGCGCAATTTGTTATTAGCAGTTGTCATAATATAATGCTATAATAATATTATTAATGAAATAAAATGAAAATTTATGATGATTTTAAAACAATTAATGTGGGGGAATAATGATGAGAAGAAAAATATTACCATTACTTATATCAATTGGGTTAACTATGTCTGTAAGTATGTCAACAATAGCTGCGCCATTATCACAGCAACAGGACTCATATAGTTTAGCACAGAAGAATTTAGAAAAATTAGAGTTATCTATTGAGACGCTAGATTTTAATATTGAAAATATCTACTCTGGAATTGACAAAGCAAAATATGATATCATTAGTACTCAAAAGAAAATAGATCAAAATACAAAAGATATTTTAGTTGCACAAAGTAATATAAAAGGGGAACAAGCCCTATTTAACGAGCGAATGAGAGCCATGTATATGAATGGTGCAGGTAGCTACGTAGAAATATTACTCGACTCAAATGGAGTAGAGGATCTTATTTCAAGAGTGGAGAATATAAAAAATATTGTAGAATATGATAACAAAATTATTAAAGGATTAAATGACAAAAAAGAAGATATTGAGATTACCCAAAAAGCTCTAAATGCTAATAAGGTAAAAGTTCTAGCATTAAAGGTAAACAATGAAAATAAATTGGACAAGCTTAATGCAGAAAAAAAAGTACAAAGTAAATTAATTGTTGAATCTAAAAAACAGCAGGAATTACATAAGGATGAAATATCACAAACATCTAAATATGATGTTGTTATGAATACGCAGAGTGTTAAACAGATTACTCCATCAAGAGGTAATGTGGAAAGGGAAGTAGTGGAAGATGAACCTACCGTGCAAGAAAGTGCACCACAACAATCATCATCAACTAGTTCAAATGCAATAATAGAGTATGCTAAGACATTTTTAGGAACACCATATGGATGGGGTGCTAATGGCCCAAATGCATTTGATTGTTCAGGTTTTACTAAATATGTATATGCTCATTTTGGAATCGATATGGGTAGGACTACATATGACCAGATAGATCAGGGTAAATATGTGTCTAGAGGAAATTTACAAGCAGGAGATTTAGTGTTCTTTGGAACAGGAAGTCCTCATCATGTTGGTATCTATATGGGAAATGGTTCATATATACATGCACCTCAAACGGGTGATGTAGTAAAAATATCACAGATGACAAGAAGCGATTATATGTCAGCAAGAAGATTTAAATAATACATCGTACAATAAAAATAAATAGATAAATTTATTCATATAAAAATAATTTCTTTAACACCGTGCTTCATTTTAAACAAGGTGTTATAGGAATTATTTTTTTCTGTAATTAGCAAGAAGCAGGTCCACCATCGCACTATAGCTTTTTAGACCGGATCTTTGACTTGCAGATTTAAGATAAGTGTCATTGATTTCTTCACTAATTTTTTCGATACGACCAGAATAATTTTTCCAAAAGTTTTCATTATATATCATATCATTAAGCACACCTTTGCTACAAAATGAAAACAGTTCCTTATATTTTTGAGGATCATATTGTTTTAATGAACTAAGTGAATATGTTAAGGCTGCAAGTGTACCAGAATATTTAAAATTTATATCGGGATTATTTATGCAGGATATATAAGCAATAAAGTTTGCTTCATCTTCCTTTGCAAAGCCTCTTTGATGAGCCATCTCATGAGATATCGTAAAAGGCAGATATGAATCAGGTTCTGCCATATTGATATTTGTTTCACTTGTAAAGGGAAAATAAAAACCTGTAATCCCCGTATAACACAGTGGATGTGAGAGTAATATGCCCTTAGGTGATCCATAAGTACCTTTTAATATTACGTATTGTAATGAGGCTTTAGCATACCCTAGGTGAGCAGTTTCTAAAATGACTTTTTTGTTATAGGGAAGTTCCATTACACCATTTTTATTTTGACTGATTTTCTCCCTTAAAGTATTGGAACTAGTTATAAGATCTTCGCACAGATGTGCAAGTTCATTTGTGGTTGAATTATGAACATCTAATTTGAGTATTTTGGCTAGTGGAAGCCTTTGATAGTTAAAACCCCACAAAAGTTGAAATGTAAAATATATTAGTCCTGATGTTGCGAGTGTATTTAATAACAAATTTTTTAGAATCCTTGTTCTTTTAGTTTTATGTCTTAATAAACTAAAAATTGTTTTAGAAATATACCATAATACAAACGTTGTAAAAGATATAATTATACATTCTGCAAGAGAAAAGGGAAAAAAGCCTGTAATTGAACTTATAGTAGTAACAATTATTTTATAAATAAACAAGGAATAAAATTTTTCTGTAAAATTTGGGAATACTCTACACAATTGAGTAAGCGAAATACCTATTGGTAAAAGTAAAATTAAAAATAATCGTTTCCTAGATAAAGAAGATTTCATAAAAAACTCCCTTTCATACATTATATTTATATATTGTAATTATATAGGCTGGTTTGTAACTAGAATAAGTCGTATAAAAGGCTCCAAGCATAAATTTTACTTGAAGCTTTTTATATCATTATTTTTGCTTCAATAAGTCTCTTATTTCACGTAATAATATTTCTTCATTGGAGGGACCTTTTACAATTGTTTTTTCTGTCTTTTTCTTTTGAATCGATTGTATAACTTTTATAAAGATAAAAAGTGAAAATGCAATTATTAAAAAGTTTATTACAGATTGAATAAATAATCCATAATTGATTGATACAGCGACTCCACCAGATATGGATGAGGGTATATTATATTTTAAACTAGAAACATTGATTCCACCTATTATTATGCCAAGGATAGGTGTTATAAGATCAGTAACTAAAGAAGCAACTATTTTAGAAAATGCACCGCCAATAACAACAGCTAATGCTAAATCTAAAACATTTCCTTTAAGAGCGAATTCTTTAAATTCTTTAAACATATATGTAACACGCCCTTCCAAAGTATGTTTTAACGACATTTCAGAAGGAAAGTCTCCAACTTCTATAAGTGGCAGTTACATACCCTAACAAATAGAAAACTTTAGTGGGAATATAAATTTCCTTATGAAGTCGTTAATATTGCAGCGACCCAGGAGATGATTTAACTATTTAGATATATCGTATTTCCAAGAAGCTATCCCACGACTTAGATGATATATATTTTTGAAATCATTGTCTGCCAAGGTATCTACGGCTATTGGGCTTCTTCTACCAGATTCACAATAAACAAGTACTTTCTTTTCTTTATATTTATCAAGTTCATCAATCATTGACGTAAGAACTTGAACAGGAACAAGCTTTGCTCCTGGAATGTGACCACTCTCGTATTCCTCTTTACTTCGTACATCTAAAATAACAAATTCTTTGTCGTCTTTTATAAGATTATAAGCTTCTTTTGCACTTACATCTTTAACATTTGAATCAAACATAATTTATGCCTCCTTTTGATGGAAAATCTATAGTACTAGTATATCATCTGATAGATGGATAGTAAAATGTAATAAATATATGAATATAATAAAGAAAATTATTTAGTTACACTGTGAATTTTGAATTTTTATTTTTAAATTCTGCTAAAATAAAAACAACTAAAGGTATTATGACTTCAAAGGAAAAAGAATAATACGGCCATATATCTACAGTCCAAGATGACATTTCCATGGTACTTTTGTAAACAAAAAAAGAGAAGGCTAACATCAGAAGAGCTACAGGTGTTGCAATAAATTTGTAATCATCAAATCCAAAAAATTTCGATATTCCATTGCAAACTGCAAAAGTACATATGCTTATTTTAACAAATACACATACTAAAAATTGAATAACTACTGTTAGTTCAAGTCTTTGAAGAAAGTCACCTAGATTAATGAGGGTTGTTACCATGGGGGTAGGAAAATATACTCTAGATATGGTGTTACTGCCCAATACTAAAATATCACCTAATGTCGCAAAAAATATAAGCCCTCCACCTATGAGTAAGCCTACTATAAATATTTTTTTATAACTTTTAACTTTAGATATATTTGAAAATACCATTGTAAAAACTACGGTTTCACCAAAGGGATAAGAAAAACTTGAGAAAGCACCCTTTAGAAGTGGTGTTACACCATTGTTTAGTATTGGTTTTAATCTACTTATGTTCATTTGTGAAAGACACAATACAAAGATAGTTAAAAATATTATAAAAACAATCCAAATGAAAAACTCAGACCATTTTCCTAAGACTTCAATACCCGCTTTTAAACTCCATATAATTAGTATAATAAAAAAAAACATAGGTACCATGGAGGCCACTGAAAAAAGCACTCTTTTTTCAGTAGAGTTTTCAAATTTGAATAGAAAAAGCATGAGGAATCCATATTTTTGGATATCTCATGCTTTTTCTTTTATAATTAAGTTTTAAAAGCCCTATTTCATGCTTTTCAACTTAATTATTCTCTTTAGATTCACAGTGAAGATTGATAATGCACCTTGCATTTGCATGCTAATTAAGCCTGACGATATTGCTACATCATAGCCATGTTGGTGCTTAAGTTCACTATTTTTAGCCTCTATCATATAACGCTCCCTAGCACGTTTTTTAAAATATTCACTTTTTTCGAACTCTATTTGATCTTTGTGGGTATTTGACTTTATTGAAACTGAATAAGTTTTAGATTTAGCGCCTTCTTTATAACACCCATCTTTATGAACACAATTTTTACACTTTTCTACATTAAAATAGTAAGTTAACACTTGATTTTTACCAACATTCTTCTTTCCCTGTTTTGCTTTTTTAATAGCCATATGACCTGCCGGACATACAAATAAACCAGCATCTTTATTAAACTCAAATTCATCTTCTTTTTTTCGCATTCCTTGTGAAATTACAGGATTTAGTTTTGAAATTAATGCAATTTTATTTTCTTTTGCATATTCTAGATTTTTCTTTTCAGAATAAGCTGTATCTCCAATTACTTCATTAACATCTATACCAGCCTCACGGCTTTTTTCTATTAAGGCTATGAGCTCCTTTCCATCACTTTTTTCGCCAGTTGTAATAACAGCTGCTGTAATTAAACGTTCTTCACTCATAGCAAGGTGTGATTTATATCCAAAAAAAGAACTATCCTCAGTCTTATGCCCCACTTTTGCATCCTCATCTTTTGATAGTTTTAGGTTTTCTATGTCATCATTAAAAGCTTCGGTTAAGTAGTTTAATTTAGTTTTCACAGTTGGATTTGCTACAATTTCTGGATTCTTGTTTATGCTATCAATTAATAATTTGCAGTACTCAAGAATATCTTCAAGTACTCCATTTGTAACTTTATTCGGCAAATCTTCTTTTATCTCAGGATGTACTCCGTACAATGTTTTTCTTAAATTTTTTGCACGTTTCAATAATTCTTCTCCTGCTGATTTTTGGTTATAACGTGACTTGGTATGCGTAGCATCAACTATTATTGCTTTGCTTTTTAAAACTCCCTCTTTTATAGCAAGTTCTACAGTCTTGTTTATTAATAAATCTAATAAATTCATGTCTTTAAGGCGAAGCTTTCTAAATTTAGTTAATGTACTTGAGTTTATTAAATTTGTTTCTTCTGGGGCTAAATTCAGAAAATATTTAAATGACATATCATAAAGAGTTCTTTCAACAACATCTTCATCAGACAATTCATATATTACTTTCAAAAGCAAATATTTAAATAGCATTATAGGGTTAATAGCACCTCTACCCATAGATGAACTATAGTTAATAATCAATTCGTCATAAACAAATGAAAAGTCAACAAGGTCATTAATTTGCTTTAAAATGTTATCTTTCGGAATAATTAACGAATATAAGCTATGGTATGTATTTATTTTTATTTCCAATTGTCCTTTTAGCATAATAGTTTAGCCCCTTTTATTTTATTCTACTATACTAATTCGACATATCTTTTAAAATTCCTTTTTGTTTTTAGTCTTTTACATAAAAAAATCGCCATCTTTAATTCGATGACGATTTTTCATATAGTTTTTCAGTGGCCTCGTACCATGGGCGGTGTATCATTGAATATTAAAATATTGGTGAATTCTGACATGCTTCTAAGAATTAAGGCTCCATCATGAAAGGCAAACAATATCATTAGTATACTTATAATTTTGCCTATCCACTTTCCCATAATGATTTGAAGGATATCAAATAAATCATTTCCAGGATATAAGGATAAGATTCTAGAAAACATAAGTAATAATATAATAGACCATGAAATAGCAATAATTATTGAAATCCAGGCATCTTGTTTTGCCTGGATACCAGATCCGTTTAAAAAAGAAGTTCCAATTATGAAAAGTATTATAAGTATTGTAGCTTGTCTTTCAGAAATGGCTTCATTCTTCATTTATACCTCCCGTATTATTTATTGTAATTATAACAGTAAATAAGAAGATTAGTCGTTTAATGAACTAGTGTAAAATAATTATTTAGTTACAATCGTAGTAGATGAACTTCTACATTTAATCTCCGCTGAAATAAAAATAACTAAAGGTATTATAACTTCAAAAACAAAGGCATAATATGGGTATACATTGAAAGCCCAAAATGACATTTCCATGGTGCTTTTGTGTAGAATAAAAGAGAAGCTTAACATCAAAAGAGCTACAGGGGTTGCAATAAATTTGTAATCATTAAAGCCAAAAACCTTTGAAATTCCATTGCAGACTGCCAAAGTACATATACTTACTTTAACAAAAACACATATTAAAAATGCAATAACTACTAAAATCTCAAGCCTTTGAAGCATAGAACCTAGGTGAATAAGACTTACTACCATGGTGGTAGGGAAATATATTCTAGCTATGGTTTCACTACCTAATACTAAAAGGTTTCTAATTGTTGCTAAAAATATAATTCCTCCACCTATGAGCAAACCTACTATAAATGTTTTATTGTAATTCTTAATGTTAGATACATTTGAAAACAACATTGTAAAAACTACTGTTTCACCAAAGGGAAAACAAAAACTTGATAAAGTACCTTTTAGAAGCGGAGATATACCATTGTTTAATATTGGCTTTAATCTATTTATGTTTATTTCTGGTATTAAAAATACAGTTAAAAATAATGAAATTATTAGCACAATCCAGATGAAGAACTCGGACCATCTTCCTAAAACTTCAATACCAGCTTTTAAACTCCATACAATTAGCATAGTTAAAAAGATCATAGGCATTACCACTGGAGTATCTGCGAATATTAAAATATTAGTGAATTCAGATAGGTTTCTAAGAACCAAGGCTCCAAGGTGAAAGCCAAACCATATCATTAAGATACTTATAATTTTACCAGCGAATTTTCCCATGACAATTTGAAGAATATCAAATAAATCTTTTCCAGGGTATAAAGATAAAATTCTAGAGTATATGAGTAATAATATAATAGAACATAAAATAGCAATAATTACTGCAATCCAGGCATCTTGTTTTGCAGCGCCTCCAGATCCTATTAAAAATGTACTTCCAATTATGAAAAGTGTTATAAGTATAATACCTTGTCTCTCAGAAATATTCTCATTTTTCATTTAAGCCTCCTACAATATTTATTGTAAATACAAATAGTAAAAATACTAATTGCTTTTACCAAATATTGAAACTACAATATTTTTTATCATATTAGATGGACTTGGTAGCTGTATTCCTAAAGATAGTAAAATACTAATTATCATTGAAAATATAATCAGAGTAAAATAAAGAATTGTTTTACCCCTGTTTTTTTCTTTTAATAGTGGAACAGTTTCAAGAAAAATTATTATGATATAAAAAGTTATTACAAGTAAAAACATTTCAAATTCTCCTTTAATTATTGAACTATAGAGATAGGCTTAATCGTTTTATTACTACCCTTTATTTGCACATGTACGTTGACTATAGTCTTCATATTTGTAAAAATGTCTTTTCTATTTTCCTTAAAATCTTTACTAACTTTTGGCTTTTCTTCATTAAATTTTTCTCCAAAGCCTAAAACATCGCTATTATAATCCTTTTGTAATTTACTAATTAAATTCTGTATCTGAGACCCGATTTTTTTTTCTGCTTCATTCTGAAGTGTTTCTAAGTTTTCTTCTTTCATGAAATCTTTAGTACCTTGAATTTCATGTATACTTAAAATTGGGTAAACATCTATTATCATTGATACTGATCCATTGTTATAAATGGGGGTTAATTTAGTCCTATTATCATTTAGTTCTAAGGTTACGTTGGTGTTTGAACCTGAAATGTTTATTAAAGTAATTAACCCTTGTTTTATTTTATTTTTAATCATAAGCATATAGAGAGTTTCGTCTCCATTTATATACCCAACAAGCTTACCTGATTTGAAAATAGCACAACCGTCTACAAGGGGGAGAATATTGCCATCACTAGGTTTATTTTCAACTGTAGTTACTGCTTCGGACTTCCCGGGGGATGATAATCCATCTATAAACGACCATATCATTGAATTAGTAAATTTAGAAAGAACTTTCCATGAATTCATAGTATCGTCAAGATGAAAAGAAGTTACTTCATTAATCTTAACCTTAGTCTTTAAAATTTCAGAAGCTGTATTACCTTTTGCTATTAATAGCCACATATCTGGTCTAACGAAATTGGATCTATTAGTCCAATCAATTGCAGGAATTATACCTTCCCTTGCTATGGAGTCACTTATTATTACAACCTTCGAATCACTCCAAAAAAGCCTTAAACCAGTCTTTTCTATTGTATCTCTAACTGCACTAAATACACTGTCACCTTCAGTTGTGAAAATCTGAGAACTAATAATTGAAGATACTCCTTGAGCTTGCGTGGTTATAACCTCTGTTGTGAGTATATATTTATTTGTTACCATATCTTTATCTAATGCCATACCAGCTACTATTGCTAAGGTATCTATCTCTCTATAGTTCCAGCATCCACATAATATAATTGGGCATATAACTATAATAAAAATTATGGATACTATTTTTTTTATCATTTAAATGCCCTCTTTCATCTTTTTTTCATACGTTTCTTATTCTTTGTGAAATTCTTTGGTCTTAAATGCATATCCCACCAGGGGGACCTAATTATCGTATCTTTTACATCTTGTTTAGAAAAAGAAGGGACGTTACTCATATAGGGTATACCAAAGGAACGTATAGACATCATGTGAAGTACTATACCCATTACACCAAAAATGTAACCATATAAACCTAGAAAGGAAGATAATAATAAAAAAATTATCCGTATCTCAACTATTCCCAGAACTTGAGGTAGCATAAGGCTTGCAATTCCAGTTATAGCAGTAATTATTACTACAGGGGCGCTCACTAGTCTTGCGTTAACAGCAGCGTCACCAAGCACTAGAGTGCCTACTATAGTAATTGCTCCTCCAATATATTTAGGCATTCTAAGACCTGCTTCTTTAAGTATCTCAAAAGTTATCATCATAATCATAGTTTCTACAATTGAAGGAAAAGGAGCGCCTTTTCTTGCAGAATATATACTTATAAGAAGTGGAGTTGGAATAAGTTCTTGATGGAAGGTGACAAGTGCAACATATATGGCTGAAACACTAGTACCAATAAAAAAGCATAACCATCGTAGTAATCTGACAAATGATGAAAATAAAAAATTGTCATAATAGTCTTCATTGCTCTGAAAAACTTCAACAAAGATAGTTGGAAGAGTCAAAACAACAGGACTTCCATCGCATAAAACAGCAAACCTGCCCTCAAGAAGTTTACCTGCTACCACATCAGGTCTTTCTGTATTAATAATAGTCCTAAAGGGCGAATATGGAGCATCCTTAATAATTTCTTCTATATAACCAGAATCTAAAATACCATCAATATCAATATTATTAAGCCGCATCATGAGTTCTTCATGTATAGGTTCTTTTGCTATGCCCTCAATATAACATACACATATTTGAGTCTTAGTTTGTTTCCCAATTCTCATGAATTCAAATTTTAAGTTAGGATTAATAATTCGCCGCCTAAGAAGTGTAAGGTTTAAATTCATAGATTCGGTAAAGCCTTCACGCGGCCCCCTAACTATAGTTTCTGATTGGGGTTCTGAAATTGCTCTTGTTTGCCATCCGATAGTATTTATAGAAAGCACCTCAATCAAACCATCTATAAAAAGCATAGTTTTTCCATATATGATTCCATTAACAATATCATCTACAGAAGAGGTTTTTTTGTTGTCTGCGGTTAAAAGTACTTTTTGTATTAAAATGTCAATAATGTTACTATTGTCACTATTAGACATATCACTTAAGAAAAGTGGTTTTATAATATCCTCATTAATTGCTTGTAAATTTGCCATCCCATCAATATATATAAGCATACAGTTGATTTTAGTAGGTTTTCCAACCAATAACTCTCTATATACCACTGTTGTGTCGTTAATAAAAATATTTTTGATTATATTAATATTTTTTTCTAATGATTGTGTTAGTTTTACATCTGAAAAGTCATTTGTATTCATAAATTAAACATCCTTTATATTATAATAACTAACTGTATATATATACTTTATCCAATTCCTAAATGTTTTAGTCACAGATATATATATATCAAATAGATTTAATAGCTTCAGAAGTATTCATTAAAATAGATTTAGTTAATATACTTAATAATGAAAGTTAATCATTAGGAGGTAGCTTATGTATGGGGAATAAGTATACAACAAATGAAGTACTCAATACTTCGCTACCGGTAGTTGCGGAGATAACAATATATACATTAATGTCTATATTTGATTTAATGATGATAGGGAGATATGGTGGAAATATAGCAGTAAGTGCTGTGGGGTTAAGTAATAATTTAACAAATGCATTTATAGAAGTATTTATTTCGGGAGGATTTTGTATAAGTATTGTTTCACTAGTTTCTAGACTAGTAGGTGCTGGGCAATATAAAAATGCTGAGAAATTTTCGTCATTAGGATTTATATTAGGAATTGGGTTTTGTTTAATTATTACAATAGTAGTTTTTTTCTTTGGTAAAGAGCTTCTTTATTTACTTGGGGCTAGAAACGAAATACTTAAAATAGGATATTCATATATAAAGATAAATTCTGTAGCCTTATTTTTTTTCATGAGTATGAGGCTTTTAAATTCTATTTTAATAGGATATGGGAATACTTTCATACCATTTATATGTTCTTTAATTGTACTTTTTATAAAGATTATTTTGAATTATTTACTAGTTTTTGGTATCGTGTTTAATACAAGGGGAATAGATGGGTCAGCCATAGCATCTACAGTTGCCTATTTATGTGGATTTGTTTTTTGTTTTTATTATACTGTGTTTAAATCACAAGTTAAGTTTAAACCACTCTATATTTTTTCTGTATGTTTTAAAGATATTAAAAGAATACTAATACTAGCTATTCCATGTTCAATGGAAGAGGCAGCGTTTAGTATTAGTAAGCTTATGTGTGTTGCTGTTATAATTAAATCTGGGAGTATTTCATTTGCATCTGATGAAATAGCTAATATGATAGAAGGGATTTCAGTTATGCCAAGTATTGGTTTTGGCATTGCGGTTATTACTCTAGTGGGTATTAATGTCGGAAAAAGAGATTATAAACAAGCAAAAAAAGCCGCGTTTAACTGCGCATTTTATGCAGTGTTTATGATGAGTATATTTGCAATAATATTCTTATTTATGCCAAATTTTTTAGTGGATTTATTTGTAAATAATAATGAGAAGAGAGTTGCTTATTTAGCAGGAAAGTGTCTTGCAATTGGAGCAGCAGAGCAGCCGTTTATAGGCTTATCATTAGTATTTGCAGGAGCACTAAAGGGGATAGGTGATGTAAAGAGCCCATTTTTAATTAGCTGCTTTACAAGTTGGATTATAAGGTTACCATTAACATATTATTTTATTAATGTTTTAAATTCCCAAGTTACAGCGGTTTGGTGGATAACTGCATTTCAATGGGGAGTAGATGCACTACTTATGTTTATTTTCTTTGAGTATAAATTCAATAAAGTAGCAGATGTTTCGAACCGTATTTCCTTTTATAGTGAATAAAGGAGCTTGTTCTTTAACAAACTCCTTTTAAAATATTAATTAAACCTTTTTTATTTAATAGGCTTGTTAGTAAATCCATCAATGCAAGATACAAGTTCAGCTATTTCAGGCTTGCTAAGTTGAGCATCTGCACCAACTGCTTCACCTTTATGTTTTAAATCACTTGTAATTAGTGAAGAGAATAAAATAACTGGCAATTTTCTTAGAATAACATGTTCTTTAATTCTTCGTGTTAAAGTATGGCCATCCATTTGGGGCATTTCAATGTCAGTTATAAGAACTTGGACATCTTTCGTAAATTCAATTCCTTTTTTTGAAACTAAATCCAATAAATAATCTAAAGCTTGCTTTCCATCATTAAATATTTTTAAGTTAACAAAGCCGGCTTTAATAAGAGTATCATTTAATAATTTTCTAATTAAAGGAGAATCATCGGCGAGTACTAGCTTAACGTTAGACCTATCCTTATAATCTATATCAACGATTCTGTCCTCACTAATTCCAGTAGAAGGGCTGATATCGGTGACTATTTTTTCGAAATCTAACATTAATATTATTTTATTGCTTAAAACAATATTTCCTATAACTAGTGAATTAGTAGATATATCATCTGGCTTTGTTATTTGTTCCCACTTAATACGGTGAACACCTACAATACTATCAATACTAAAGGCCACTTCGATTTTATTAAATTCACAAAGAATGATCGGTGATTCAATTTCGTTTTTATATTTTTTCTCTAAAACGTATCTTAAGTCAATTAAGGTTATTATTTTATCTCTATACAGTGTAAGTCCTGCTATGGCAGGATGTGATTCAGGGAGTTTCGTCAAATTGTTTGCATTTATTACTTCTTTAACTTTTATAATATTGATTGCATAAAATTTATTGTTTATAATAAATTCAAGTATTTCAACCTCGCCAGTTCCAGATTCTAAGAGTATATTATTAGTATTCATATTTTCCCCCACTTTCAAATAGATATAAAGATAGTATTTCATAAAAATTATATGTACTTAATATCTCGAACAAAACTGATATAACTTTACGTTTAAATGAAAACTCGAATTTAAAATAATAAAATAGAATATAAAAGTGAAATTCTTAAGCTAAATATGGTAAACTGTATAGTACGTAGAAAAATGTTAACAGCATTATTAGAGGGTGAAGTAAATTTGATATTAAATGGCGGATGGATAGAAACTACAGAAGGTATGCATACATTTATATTGTGGGGCGAGAGTGGCGAAACTAAGTGTACAAGAAGAGGTAGGAAACCTAAAAATGCACTTCCACTATATGAAAAAATGTCTTCAGTTATTGAACTTAGAAGTATTATTAAAGATCAAGCGGTAGACATAAAACATGGAAAGTATAAATACGATTTTGAATCTAAGGATCTTCTTAAGAGAGAAATTAGGGGGATTGCTTTTAATAATTTAGATGCATTCGATATGATTTTAAATATAGATAAAAACAACCTTTACGAAATTGAGTTATCAGGGGAATTAAAGTTTTGGATTATAGTAGCTAAATTCACAGCTGAGCTTATAATAAAACATAAATATTTACCATCATTAACTATTGATCGGGTAAATAAAAAAGTGAATTCTCAGTGGAGATGGCATACAAGTGATCCTAAGTATATTGATAAGAAAAAGATCTTATGCAGCAATATGCCTGCAACTTGTAAATCATATTTTGACCTAGAAAATCAAGAATTTGTATACACAAATGCTACTAAATTGGTAAGCAATTTTATGGATTCTATGATTGATAGTATGGTTAGAAGTAGTTGCACTGGTATAAACAATGAGACTAATAATTTAGAGGATGGTTTGAGTAACTTAAGTAGTAATTGGATGTTTTCTCTTTTCTCAGAATTACCGGAGATGCCTACTTCCACAAGTGATCAGATAAAAATGCTAAAGGAATATAAGAAATGGATAGAACCTATAAAAATTAAAAATAATAACTTTAAATTTCGAACATGTTTTAAGGTTAATCCACCAAGACGAGAAGAGGATTGGACAATAGAGTATTTGCTTCAAGATAAGGATGATCTTAGCCTTATGTTACCAGCAAAAATGATTTTTGAAGAGTCTGTTGATACAATAACATATTTGAATAAAAAATTTAATAACCCACAAGAGAGGTTACTTGAGGATTTAGCAGTAGCATCAAAGATATTTATTCCTATTGAAAGGAGTCTATACGATTCAGTGCCAATAGAATGCAAGTTATCTGAGGAGGAAGCCTATTCATTTTTAAGAGAATCAGCTTATTTTTTGAAGGAGAAAGGGTTTGGTATTATTACACCAGCTTGGTGGAAAAAACCTTCGAGGCTTTCTGTTAAATTAAAAGATAAAAACCATACTACTAATACTAATTTAGCGGTGAAGAGTACATTTAATATGGATACTATTCTTGAATATGACTGGAGATTGGCATTAAATGGAAATGAAATAAGTGAGAAAGAATTTGATAAAATATCAAATTTGAAGGTGCCATTTATCCAATTAAGGGGTCAGTGGGTACAGGTTGATATACATCAAATTAAGTCGCTTTCTAAGATGAAAATGAATAAGGGGCTTAATGGAAAGATTCCAATGGGAGAATTATTAAGACTTAACTTAAGTGATGAGGAAATAGTTCCTGGAGTTAGTGTTGATAATATGGATAATCAAGAGGCTGTTGGAAATTTTTTTGAAAAGTTATTTAATTTAAATAATATAGAGCAAGTTAATATTCCAAAGGGGTTTAGGGGTACTCTTCGTGAGTATCAAAAAAGAGGTTTTTCATGGTTAACATTTCTTAGAAACCATGGTATAGGGGCTTGCCTTGCTGATGACATGGGGCTTGGAAAAACAGTACAAAGTATATGCCTTATGCTTTATGAGCGGGAAAAGGGTTTAACTGATAAACCAACCTTAATAATATGTCCCACATCTGTTGTAGGAAATTGGGAAAGAGAAATTGAAAAGTTTGCACCAGGTCTTAAATCTGCAATTCATCACGGAAATAGCAGATGGAGTTATGAAAACTTTAGCAAAGAAATACATAAAAATGAGGTTGTTATTACAACCTATGCGCTAATAGTAAGAGATCGGGTTTTATTTCAAAAGGAAGAATGGGCAGGGATTATATTAGATGAAGCACAAAATATTAAAAATAGTGCGTCAAAACAAACTCAGTATATAAAAACACTTAAAGCGGAATACAAAGTTGCATTAACAGGAACACCAGTTGAAAATAGACTCTCAGATTTGTGGTCTATTATGGACTTTTTAAATAAAGGATATCTATACAATTGGTCAACCTTTAGAAGTGAGTTTGCAGTCCCAATAGAGAGGGATGGAGATCCTAAAAAAAGTAATAAACTGAAAAAAATAATTTCACCATTCGTATTAAGAAGGCTTAAAACTGATACAAACATTATTCGCGATTTACCAGAAAAAATTGAGACGAAGGAATATGCATCTTTAACAAAGGAGCAAGCTACTTTATACCAAGCTGTAGTAAAGGATTGTTTAAGTAAAATTGATGACTCTGAGGGGATTCAAAGGAGAGGACTTATTATTTCTTCATTAACAAAATTCAAGCAAATCTGTAATCATCCCGTACAGTTTTTAAAGGACAATGGCGAGATTGAAGGTCGATCTGGAAAACTTGAAAGGTTACTCGAAATGCTAGAAATTGTTATTGCAGAAGGGGATAGGTCACTGGTATTTACTCAATTTGCAGAAATGGGACACATTTTGGAGTCAGAAATTGAGAAGAAACTAGGAGTAAAAACATTGTTTTTACATGGAGGAACGAGCAGAAAGAAAAGAGAAGAATTAATCAATATATTTCAAAATGACAGCGGTGAACCTATGGTATTTATATTATCATTAAAAGCTGGAGGACTTGGTTTAAATCTAACAAAAGCTAATCATGTGTTTCACTTTGATAGATGGTGGAACCCTGCTGTAGAAAACCAGGCAACGGATAGAGCTTTTAGAATAGGGCAAGTTAAAAATGTGCATGTGCACAAATTTATATGCATGGGAACTCTTGAGGAGAAAATAGATCAAATGCTAGAGCGTAAACAGGCACTTGCTGAAAGTGTAGTGTCAACAAATGAAAATTGGATATCAGAGATGAGCAATAGGGAGCTACGAGAATTATTTATATTAGAACATAACAATAAAGAATAAAATTCACAGATAACAATTAAAGCGAGTTTTTAATAGTTGTTATTTGCATAGATAGAGGCAAGGAGATGTAACTTCGTGACTGGAAGAATAAGAAATGAATTTGGTAGTAATTGGTGGTCTAAAAAGTGGAATAATGCAATTTCTAGTTTTACCGAAAGTTCGACGATTGACAGTGGACGCGAATGCGCAAGAGATGGCAATGTACTGAATTTAGATTTTTGCATAGGAGAAATAAATGCAAGAGTTCAAGGCAGCAGTGAAGATCCCTATAAAGTAAATATAAAAATAAGTGCGTTTACAGAGGATCAGTGGAAAAAAATTATGAATGTTATGGTACAAAAGGCTATCTTTTGCGCTAAACTTTTAAATGGAGAAATGCCAGAAAACATAGAGGAAGCTTTTAAAGAAGGAGGGGTAACTCTTTTTCCTAAAAAACAAATACATTTAGTAAGTGAGTGTTCATGCTCAGATGTTGCAAATCCATGCAAGCATATAGCTGCAGTTCATTATATGCTTGGAATTGAATTTGATAAAGACCCATTTGTAATTTTAAAGCTTAGAGGCATGGATAAAGAGAATTTTTTGAAAGCACTCAGAACTTTAAGAAGTGGAAATGAAGGCGAACAGGTCAAGAGAAAAGCAAAAATACATCGTAGGTCAAGAAAAACTATAGAAGATTTAAAACGAGAATTTGAAAATTTTGATAGAATAGATGAAGATGTGTTAAATATGACATTTTCATATATAACACCAGAAGTTAAACATGAAGTTATAACGACACTTGGGATTCCCGAATTTTGCATGAGTGATGATGAGTTTAAATGTAAAATGACGGTGGCATATGAGAGCACTGAAGAGGAAACAAGGAAGTATTTAAGCAGAAAGTAAGTATTGATGTATTATCATCATTTAATGGGTAAAGTCGCGAGGAGAAAAATCGTATGAAAAAACTAATAAATTTAACTAAAGGTAATAGAGTGTTATATATCGTAGCAATAGTTTCCATAGCAGCAGCTACATTTATAGCAATGCTTGAGCCTTTGATTATAAAAATAACAATAGATTCAGTAATAGGTAATAAACCAATGGATGTTATAAAACCTCTGCAAGATATTATTATGGCAGTAGGTGGCAAAGAAGTACTTATAACAAATTTATGGGTTTGTGCATTAAGCCTTGTAACATTAACATGTATAAGAGGTATTTTCTTATTCTTGAGTGGGAATTTTTCAGCTAGGGCTGCTGAAAATATATCAAGAAATATGAGAGTGAAGCTTTATGATCATATTCAAAATTTGCCATATGAGTATCATGTGAAAGCAGAATCAGGAGATCTCATTCAAAGATGTACATCGGATGTGGAAACCGTTAGAAAGTTTTTTGCAACGCAAATGGTGGAAATAGGAAGGGCATTTTTTATAGTAGTATTTGCAATAATAATGATGTTGTCACTTAATAAGAAGATGACGATTATTGCCATGGTAATAGTACCAATTATTTTTATATTTTCATATGTGTTTTTTTATAAAATTAAAAGTACTTTTGAAAAAGCAGATGAACAAGAGGGTGTTCTAACAACTATTCTTCAAGAAAATTTAAGTGGAGTTAGGGTTGTAAAAGCATTTGGAAGACAGAGTTTTGAAATTGAAAAATATGAAAAAGAAAATAAGAAATATAGAGATTTAAATTTCAAATTAGTAAAACTAGAATCAGTTTATTGGTCATCATCTGATATACTTTGTATGACTCAAATTGGTCTAGTTTTAGTTTCGGGTATTTATTTTGCAGTTAATGGAGTAATAAGTCTAGGTACTTTGGTGGTATTTAATACCTATGAGGGAATGTTATTGTGGCCAGTAAGGCAGCTGGGTCGCGTTCTAACTGACATGGGTAAAATGTCAGTTTCACTTAAGAGGATATCTAAGATCCTCGATACTCCAGTTGAAAGGGAAGAGGGAAAGGCTCTTAAGAGTGAGATCAAAGGAGAAATGATTTTTGAAAATGTGTGCTTTGAATACGAGGAAGGTAATGAAATTCTAAAAGATTTAACTTTCAAGGTTGCGAGGGGTGAAACGGTTGCAATTGTTGGGCCAACGGGTTCAGGTAAGTCATCACTCGTACATCTATTATTAAGGCTTTATGACTATAATAGTGGGTCTATAAAAATTGATGGAATAGAACTTAAGGATATTGAAAGAAAACATATGAGAAGTAATGTAGGTATAGTGCTTCAAGAACCCTTTCTTTACTCAAGAAGTATAAAAGAAAATATTAAAATGGCAAAGATACACTCAGAGGATATAGAAATCTATAGTGCAGCTAGTGTAGCTGCTGTGCATAATGTTATAACGACCTTTGAGAAGGGGTATGACACTGTTGTTGGAGAGAAAGGTGTTACACTTTCAGGAGGACAAAGGCAAAGAGTGGCCATAGCAAGAACACTTGTTAAAGATATGCCAATACTAATATTTGATGATTCATTAAGTGCAGTTGATTCTGAAACTGATAGAATCATAAGGGGAAAACTAAAAAAGAGGAGTGAAAACAGTACTACATTCATAATTTCTCACAGAATTTCAACAGTAATGGATGCAGATAAAATAATAGTATTAAATCATGGAAAGATTGAAAACATAGGAACCCATGAAATGCTTATTAAAGAAGAAGGTATTTATAAAAGAATATGGGAGATACAAACAAATATTGATGATTTTACGGACGATGCGCCAGTAAGTTATGAGTAAAAGGCAGGTAATATTATGGATAGAATAGATAAACGTAAATCAACTCAAAAAATAGATATAGGTATATGGAGAAAACTTTTTAAATATCTGTCAGAATTCAAAAATGGACTTATTTTTTTAGCACTTCTAATGGTTGGAGTGGCAGGTATTGACGTAGTAATGCCGCTACTGACGAAGTATGCAATCGATAATTTTATAGTTAAGAAAACTATAGATGGGCTTCCCATATTTGCATTAGTATATTTTTGTGTTATTGTTTTTCAAGGATTAAATGTAAGATTATTTATAATACATGCAGGCAAAATAGAAACACACTTGGCCTATCATATAAGGAAAATTGGTTTTAAAAGGCTTCAAGAGTTATCTTTTTCATATTATGATACATCCTCTGTGGGATGGCTTATGGCAAGAATGACCTCGGATGTAACAAAACTTAGTGAAATAATATCATGGGGACTAATTGACATGGTATGGGCACTAGTTATGATGGCTGGATTCATAGGAGTAATGCTTTATAATAATGTAGGATTAACTCTTATATGTATGAGTGTGGTACCGGTTCTATTTTTAATAGGAATGTATTTTCAAAAGAAAATCCTTAAATCATATAGAGTTGTTAGAAAATTTAATTCACGTTTAACCGCGGATTTTAGTGAAGAGGTATCTGGGGCTAAAACTACTAAAACTCTTGTTCGTGAAGAAGAAAACTTAAAAGAGTTTAAATTAGATGCAGGTAAAATGAGAAACTCATCGGTGAAAGCTGCAGTATTTTCTGCTTTATTTCTACCTATAGTTATATCTATGGGTAGTTTAGGTGTGGGTTTTGTTTTATGGATAGGTGGGGAAAAAATTATAGCAGGTGATTTATCTTATGGAACTTTTGTAATGTTTATTGCCTATACAGTTCAGTTTTTTGACCCTATAAATCGTTTAGCTGGAACAATTGCAGAACTTCAGAATGCACAAGCATCTGCAGAAAGAATTATAGGTTTAATAGAAACAAAACCTGATATATGGGACAGTAAAGATGTGATAAAAAAATATGGTGATTTATTTGATGCAAAAAGAGAAAATTGGGAAAAAATACATGGGGATATAGAATTTAAGGATGTATGTTTTACATATAAAAATGGAGAAAAGGTGTTTAAAAACTTTAACTTAAAGGTTAATAAAGGTGAAACTATAGCGCTAGTTGGAGAAACAGGTTCTGGCAAAAGCACCTTAGTAAACTTACTTTGTAGATTTTATGAACCTTCTAGTGGGGAAATATTAATTGATGGTATAGATTACAGAAAAAGATCATTATTATGGCTTCAATCAAATATTGGATATGTGCTTCAAAGCCCACATCTATTTAGTGGAACAATTAGAGATAATATTATATATGGTAAACTTAATGCATCAATACTCGAAATTGAAAATGCAGCAAAGCTTGTAAATGCTCATAATTTTATAAGTAAACTTGATAAGAAATATGATACGCAGGTTGGTGAAGGTGGAGGCAATTTGTCAACAGGAGAGAAACAACTTATATCCTTCGCTAGAGCAATACTCGCAAATCCAGCATTGTTTGTCCTCGATGAGGCTACATCATCTATAGATACAGAAACAGAAAAAATGATACAAAATGCTATAGAAAAGGTTCTAAAAAGTAGAACTAGCTTTGTAGTTGCTCATAGACTTTCAACCATTGTATCTGCTGATAAAATTCTTGTTATAAGAAATGGGAATATTACGGAGTCAGGCAACCATAGAGAGTTATTAAAGAAAAAGGGGTATTACTATAGCCTTTATACAAATCAGCTCTTAGAGGATAAGGAAATGGAGAGTAAAGATATATTATCTTAAACGTGTCGTTAAATGAAAATTACAAGGGACGGTTAGTAACTTATATTAAAGTTATTAACCGCCCCTATAAACTTTAACCTTTAGTTAACATGGACTTAACTTACGTCAAGTAATATAAAATTGACAATATATCCAATCTTATCTAAAGGGGTTGTATCCATGAATGTAAATTTAAAAAAACAAAAGGTGATAATTACAATATCTAACATTTTTACAAGGGTTAAAAATATTTCCATTCCTATAAAAATCATTTTAATAGTAGCTGTGACCTTAGTTTTTTTTATGGTTATAGAAAATGCAATTATATATAGGGTTACTTATAATAAAATGGTAAGCACTAATAAACAAAATATGAAGTTAGTGTCTAATGAGGTATATGAAAATTTTATAAATCTGATAAAATTACAAACTAGTGATGTTGAAAAAAATGCATTAAATGGTGATGTTATTGGAGTTGTAAAACATAAAAATGTTACGCAGCGGGATGAGTTTAAAATAAAATATAAAGATGAAATTGAAAAAATGACAAATAAGTTAAAGACATATGCTAAAAGCAACAAGAGTGATGAACATGAATTCATTGCAGATAAAGATGGGATAATTATAGTAGATAGTGATGAGGAATATTTAAATAGTGATTTAAGTCAAAATGATTATACAAAAAGTGCCTTGAGGGGTGATCCTTCCGTAAGTTCAGTATATACGTCCGTTGTAAATTTCAAACCAGTAGTTACATTTGCACAACCAATTAAGGATGAAAATAATAATGTAATAGGAATAGCTGGTAAAAGTGTATACATAGACTACTTTTCTCAAAGATTTGATAAGTTTAAATTCTTAGACGATGGATTTTTGTTTGTAGTGGATAGTTCTCAAAATATAATATATCATCCAGATAAACATAGTATTAATAAAAAACTGGATATTACTGAATTGATAAGCATAACTAAGGATAAAAATAATTTTAAAAGGAGTGATATGAAGGAGTTTACATATAAGACAGGTAAAGATACATTTAATGCGTTTTATATTAGTGTACCTGAGCTTAAAAGTTTAGTGGTTTTAACAGTAAATGAAAATAATATGAAAAGTGCTTCAAATACAATAGGAAGACTTATAGTGTTAATGACTTTTATAATGCTTCTAGTAATGGTACCTTTATGTTATATATGTATAAGGAAAATTCTGAGACCAATGAATATCCTTGTGAAAAATACAGTAGAGATTTCAAATGGAAATCTTGCAGTTGTAAACATAATAAAAAGCAATGATGAAATTGGTAAACTAGGCTTAAGTTTTAATACTATGACGCAAAACATTAAATCCTTAGTTTATGACGTAGCGAAGGTGACAGAGGAGCTTTTACATATTAATAAGGTTACGGGTACAGCTCAGCGTAATATAGTAAATGGAATGGAGATAATTACAGAGAATACTCAAATGGTATCTAATGACACAAATAAATTAACTAGTGTAATAAATTCAAGCGTAAGGTCTGTTGAAGGTATAACTAAAAAGGTACAAAGCATAAAAGAACGATCTACAGATATGTATTTAAAGGCTGGAAACATTAAAACTATTAATAATTCAAATATAAGTTCAATCACTAGTCTAAAACATATAAATAAAGAAAGCACAAATAAATTAAATGGAGTAAATAAATCATTCAAGGAATTATATACAGATTTTATGGGTATTAAAAATATCGTAGATGTTGTAAATGACATATCTAAAAGAACTCATATATTATCTTTAAATGCATCAATAGAAGCTGCAACAGCTGGAAAGTATGGTGCTGGATTTAGTGTGGTTGCTAGAGAAATTAGAAGCTTATCAGAGGGTATTGGTGAGCAAATGAGTAAAATACAAGATATAGTTAGTAGTGTAAATAATAATATGTCAAGGACTGAAATTAGCATAGGTGAGGTAAATAGAGTTTTTAATGAGCAAGATAACGCTATAAATGAAACTATTTTAAGTTATCAAAAGGCGTTAAGATCTACAGAGGATATAGTATCGTCAATTGGCAATATTGATCTTAGTATTGATGTTTTAAATAATGAAAATACAAGCGTTATAAATACACTTAAAGAAGTAAATATTATTTGTGGGGAGTTTACAGATTCTGTTGGGAAAATAAGTGCTGTAATTGAAAATCAATATGTTGAAACTAAGAATATGGACGGTTTAGTACTACAATTAGAGAATTCAACTAATGAACTTAGAGTAAAAATGAATAAATTTACGTTATAAAAATATAAAGACAGAAAAGGATATATATTTAAAAGTAGCCTTAAGTAATAATCGTTTACAACGATAATATAGAGACGATTGTTAAGGGGGATACAACTAATGAAAAAAGCGAATAATAAAACAAAAGGTTTGAATATTAAAACGAAACTCATAATAGTTACAGGAATGTTATTACTTATACCTGTAATTGCATTAGGCTTAATAAGTTATAAAGTCGCCAAAAATGAACTTGAAGATAGCGGAAAGGTTTTACTTAAAAATAGTGTGGAAATGACACTTATGGTTATTAGTGAAAATCAAAAACTTGTAGATGAGGGAAAACTAACGCTTGATGAAGCTAAGGAAAGAACACGTGAGTATATGTTAGGTAAAAAGCAAGCAGATGGTACAAGACCTATTAATAAAAAAATTAGTCTTGGGGAAAGTGGTTATTTGCTAGCGTATACAAAAGATGGTGTAGAAGCTGCACATCCTACCCTAGAGGGTAAGAGTGTAATAGATGTTAAGGATAAGAAAGATGGATCTTACTTTGTTAAGGAGCAAATTAGAATAGCGAATAACGGTGGGGGTTATTTAACATACTTCTGGACACCAGCTAATTCCGATAAAATTGCGAGTAAAATAACTTACCAAAGGGTGGATCCTAATTGGGGCTGGACTGTTAGTGCAGGGACTTATACAAATGATTTTAATGTTGGCTCAAACAAAATTTTAGGTACTACACTTCTTGTACTTTTAGCTGTGCTTGTTTTAGGAGGAGCAGTTATTATATTATTTGCGGAGCATATATCCGCTCCAATTAAAAAGATTGGTAAGGCAGTAGATGTTGTAGCTTCAGGTAATTTAAGTATTCCGGATTTAAACATAAAAAATAAAGATGAAATTGGGAAGCTAAATGAGTCGTTCAATAGAATGGTTAAAAATGTAAATGAACTAATAAGTTCTGTGAAGGATTCTGCTACTGTTGTATTTGATTCATCTCAAGTGTTAGATGCCATTGTCGACGAAAACACAGCATCAATTAATGAGGTAGCAGCATCCGTTGATGAGATTGCAAGAGGATCAAGTGAACAGGCGTTAGAGACACAAAATGGAGTTAGTAGGGTTAAAATTTTAGCAGATAAAATAGAACTTGTAACAGCACTTTCTGTAAAAACTAATGATGTAACAGAGGCAACGGTTGATATAGGAAATAAAGGATTTTCTGCATTTGAACTGCTTCAAAAAAAATCAGATGAGAATAGTAAGGCATCAGGAAGGGTAAGTGATATAATACTTGAAGTTGATAGAAGTTCTATAGAAATTGGAGCAATAACCCAGGCAATTAGTCAAATATCAGAGCAAACAAATTTATTAGCATTAAATGCCGCTATAGAAGCTGCAAGAGCTGGTGAACAGGGAAAAGGATTTGCAGTAGTTGCTGAAGAAGTAAGAAAGCTCGCTTCAGAGTCTGCTATATCTGCTGCAAAAGTTAGAGAACTAATTGAAGGAATACAAAAAAAATCGAAAGATGCAGTTTTAGCAATGGAAGTTGGAAATGTAATAGCAAAAGAACAAAGTAAATCTGTAATAGATGCAAAAAGTATATTTGTACAGATTCTAGAAGCTATAGGTAAGATTTCAGAGGATATGAAAAGTATTAAAGGATATAGTCTAGAAATGGAAACAGAGAAGAATGTGATAATTGAAATTTTAGAAACTCTCTCAGCTTCAACAGAGGAGAATTCAGCTGCGACTCAGCAGGTTGCAGCTACAACAGAAGAGCAACTAGCAAGTATAGATCAGATTGTTTCACATACGCAAGATTTAAAGAATCTGGCAGTAAAGCTTACAGCGGCAGTGGACGAATTTCAGGTTTAGGGTATAAACAAAGAGGAAACCAAATAAATATTGGTTTCCTCTTTTATTATATATTATTTAAAATTTTGGCTTAATCTTTCTATAACACGGTTTTCACCCATAGCTTGCATTACTTCATGTAGATCTTGAGTTTGTGTCTTATTAGTTAATGCAACTCTTACAATTGTCGCAACATCTGATAATTGACCTTTAAATAACTCTGGATTTTTTTTATAAGTTTTTGCGTTTTTGGCATATCCAAGGTTTAAAGCAAGTTCTTTAAGTGTTGCAAACCAAGTATCATTATCATGAGAATAATCATATACACCTATATAACTTGAAAGAACACTTCTTACCTCATCCATTGGTATATGATCAGGGAAATTGTATCCATTAGTAAGGCTATCTTTATAAAGATCATCAAAGAAATACTCAATATGTTCTTTTACATCTAACCATTTAACAAAATCTTTTCTTGGCTTATCATTTTCTCTTTCTATATTAAATATCTTTTTAGCATATTCTTCATTATCTATTAATAAATTTGACATTTTAACATCATAATCTTTAGCCCAATTAAGATAAAGTTCATATACAGTAGCTGCATTCATGGTAGCTATAACATTTTTACTAATATCGTTAAGTTTCAAAATATCAAATAAAGCTCCACTTTTGCTCATGTTTTCAAGGGTAATATTAAAGCTTGTGCAAGGAATATTTGCGTGTGTATCCCTCCACTCTTGAAAATCAGAATTAATTAAATTTACAAGATATTCAGCTACAGATACAAAAGGATATCCTTCAGATTTATAAAAGTTCATGGAAATTTCAGGGTCTTTTCTCTTGCTGAGCTTACGTTTTGAAGTTCCATCCATTTTCATAATTGTAGGTATATGAGCATACTGCGGTGGCGTAAAGCCCAACATTTCAAACAACTGCAAATGTATAGGGAGAGATGAGAGCCACTCCTCGCCACGAATTACATGGGTTGTTCCCATTAAATGATCATCTATAGCATGAGCAAAATGATATGTTGGAATTCCGTTTGTTTTAAGAATTACAATATCTTGGTCATTTTCTGGCATACTTATGGTCCCTTTAATTAAATCATTACAAACAACTCTTTTGCCAGATGATTCAGGTGCTCTAAGTCTTATAACATAAGGGGTGCCCTTAGTTAATTCAGAATTAATTTCATCCATTGTTGAATTCCTGTGAATTGCCCATTTCCCATGATATCCTGTATTAATTTTAAGTTCTTGTTGAATTGTTCTTGTTTTATCCAAATCTTCTTCAGTGCAAAAGCAAGGATAAGCTAAACCTTTTGATATTAGAGATTTTACGAAAGCGTGGTATATATTAATTCTATCACTTTGTTTGTACGGTCCATATGCACCTTTCTCATTATTAGAATCTATAACGCCTTCATCAAAATTAATTCCAAAATCTCGAAGAGTGTTAGTACTATCTTCGATGGCACCAACTACCTCTCTTTTTTTGTCAGTATCCTCTACTCTAAGATAAAATATACCTTCACTTTGATGAGCAAGTCTTTCAGATATGAGAGCAGCAAAGACACCTCCTAGATGTTGAAAACCAGTAGGACTTGGGGCATATCTTGTAATCATAGCATTAGGTTTAAGATTACGTTTTGGGTAAAGAGTTCTATAGTATTCTGGAGTTTCTTTTACGTTAGGTAATAATAAATCAGCCAGTTTTAAATAATCCATATTAATCATCCTTTCTTATGTAAGTATTTTAATTTAAAATAAAAAACCTCTCATCCTAAAATATAACAGGACGAAAGGTAAACTTTCGCGATACCACCTAAATTGAAATTATATATGCTTATATCTTTTATTACATTCAAATTTAATTATACATATATTTTTAGAAGATGTCAATATATAATAAATTCACTTTTTTTGATAAAGACCATATGTTAGTAGTAGAACAGGAATATTGTGTTTAAAATTCTCATAGACTAAAAAAAGAAATATATATATATCCATGTATAGGTTTTCATTAATGTGGTATAATATATAAAATAATGAAAATTTTATAAGAAAATGAAAGTGAGGTGATAATAATATGGGCGCGTTAGTTTTGCTCAGTGGTTTTACGCAAAAGGATAATGTTAATTTAGTAAAGAGGATGAAAGAAATATTTTTAGATAGAAAATATACTTTGAGTTATATACCTTCAATGACAGATAAGAAATTAGAAAGTTTTAAAAAGGCAAAAATTCAATTGCGTGAATATGGAAACTTTGAATTTAAGTATTTTGATATAGATGATTTTTGTAGTATAGATACAATAGATGAAATATTTAAGTCTGATGTAATATATTTATCAGGCGGAAATGCTTACTATTTTTTAAATAATCTTAAGAAAAGATATTTTATAACAAGGTTAAGACGATATGTCCAAAATGGTGGTTGTATTATAGGGTTATGCGCAGGTGCGATAATGATGGCAAAGGATATATCAGCTGCACAATTTGGTAGTGAGGATATAGTAGGTTTATCAAATCTATCATCTTTAGCTCTAGTTGATTTTAGTTTTATGCCACATTGGAATATGAGTAGTAAGTATTTAGATGATTTAAAGAAGTATTCTAATAATACTGGTAATGTAGTTTATACATGTAATGATGGGGATGGAATAGTTGTAATTAATAATGAATTACAATTTTATGGAGATATAAATATGATAAAAGAGGGAGAAATAGAGCAAGTATAATTAAAAATCGATGTTATAATATATTTTATACATCGATTTTTAATTATACTATGTCTTTGTTTTGTAGAGGTATATTAACTAGCAGCACTAGCAATCCTCGCAAGTCTAATTTTAATCTTATTAAGTTTAAAAATTTGATGCCTCTCTAGTATTTCAAGGGATGTATAAGTGTACCTAATAAATATAGCAGCTGTAATAAAAGATATCACATCTGAAATGGGATAAGCGAGCCATGCTCCGGACACACCCATATTAAGACCAATTACAAATGAATATACGAGTGGTATAAATACTATTAGCTGCCTAAATATTGATAACTTGAAAGATGCCTTAACTCTATTTATAGCTTGGCAATAAGATATTGATAAATAATATACGCCAATGCAAGGGAATACAGCTATAACCATTCTAAAGGCCTTAGATGTTTGTTCAATAATGGCTTTATCATTTATAAATAGCCCTATAAATGTATCTGAAAAAATCATAAATATTGCCCATAATAAAGTTGAACTTACAGATACTGCAATTATGGACGACTTAACAACTTCTTTTAACCTTGTATAATTTCCTGCACCAAAATTATATGCAGCGATCGGTTGCATAGCTGTGCTTATACCCATTACGGTCATAAATAAAAACATTGAAACCCTTGTAGTTAATCCAATTGTTACGATGGCTGAATCTCCACCATAGGAAAATAATAAATTATTTAATATAGCAGCAACTATTGCGTCGGATATTTCTATTATAAATGTTGAAAATCCAACACATACTATTCCAACAGACACTGCTTTGTTTAGGGTTAATTTAAAAGAAAATTTCAGGCTCATTTTTAATTGAATAAATACAATAAGAACATATATAAAAGCTATTATTTGAGATACAACGGTTGCTATAGCAGCTCCTTTTACTCCGTATGAGAATACATTTATTAGAAAATAATCTATAATTACATTGAAAATTGCTCCAATAGAAGTGCTTAATAAAACTATTTTTGTGTTTCCAAAAGAAGTTATAATATACGATGCGATTATAGTAAAGGCTTGAAATATTACACCGATTAATATTATGCTTATATAATCTTTTGCAAGAGAAAATGTATTTTTAGAGGCTCCTAGGCTAATTAGAATTTTATCTTGAAAAATAAAAATGCTAATACCGATTATAGATATTGTTATAAACATTAGAACTATAGCATTTGGTATAATTATCTTAAGATTTTCGAAATCTTTGTCTCCACAACTTCTTGAAACGGAAGTTGAAGCACCGATAGCTATAAGCATAGATATGGCAAAAAACAATCTTTGAATTGGAAAGGCTATGGTTAGAGCGCCAATCGCATTAGCACCTATAGCTTGACCTAAAAACATAGAATCAACCATGTTGTACATTTCTGCTACCATTAAAGAAATTATTGCTGGCACAGAAAATTTCAATAATAGTTTCCCGATTTTTTCCTCACCAAACATTTTGTTACTTTCTGTGATATTGCTTATCGTCATTAAATCCACTACTCCTTAAAAATTTTTGTTTCTATGATACTATTCTACGCTATTATGCATTTTTTAACATCCACACGCTTGCTAGATAGAAAGTACAAAGTTGCTAACATGAGGCTTTGTATTATATGCAAATAACAAAAAAACACCCTAAAATAGGTGTTTTTGTACTTCCTGGAGAACTATTAATGTAGAACCATAGCCCTCTATCTTTATTATATTATTATAAACTGCGGTTTTTTTAGCATAAGATAAGGAAATGGTAGGGGTAGAAATTTTAGTTAGAATCTTCCACTCATCATAACCAAGTCTTTTTGGTTTACCCATTCGTAACCAAATGTCGTAAGCTGAGCCAACTTTTTCTCCAATTTCATACTTAATAACTTTGTAGTCATGAATCAAATTTTTAATTGATAAGGATATTTTTCTCTCAGTAATATTTTTACTACCCTTACCTTTAGCTAAATCCTCTAGCTTAATTAGGGTATTAAGTTCATCACTGTAACTGTAAAGTAAAACTTGGATATCTTCATCTCTTCTTGTGATAATATATCCATCACCTTTATCAATAACTTCATCTCCTAGTTTAGATAATAAATAATAGGCATAATACGAAGCTTTTTTTATCCCATCTAAGGTAAGGAGTCCAGGTGATCCAAAAAATAGTTCATTATTTAAAATTGAGCTTTCTTCTACGGTGTCAAAAGCCTTTAATGAATTCAAACTGCTAGTATCATTAATGAAATTATGGATAATATATGGAAGCATATACGAAGAGTCATAAATGGTATTTATAGCTTCAGGTACATTAAGGGGATCTTCTATTAAATCCTGCAATTGATATTTTTTGAAAATTTGTTTTGAAATCTCTATATATTCTATAGAGAGATCCTTTGAGACTTGAAATTTCCATAGCTTTACAATTTCAATTCCATATATATCAGCGAAGTATAATATAAAACTCTCTAAAAGTTTTATAAAAGAACTTTTATCTTCAAAGATTTGATCTAAAATTATTACTGGTACAAGGGATATGTCCATTAAAAATTCCAATAGTTTTTCAACTTCATTCCAATTTAAGAAATTTACATTTTCATTAAAATATATTTTCATTTCTTTTCCAAAGAGATTTTGAACTATACCATTTTTAAAACCTATGGCCTCTTGAAAAGTTCTTAGGTATTCCTGTTCCCTTGCTTTAATAAGTTCCTTTGCTTGACCTAAATTTATGTTTTCTTCCCATTTGTGGTATAACTGTGTACCTTTCAGCGTGAAATCTGTTTGTAGTTTTATAATTTTATTTGTATAGTTAAATCTATCATAGTCTTCTAAATAATTAGATAAATATTGAATGGAAGTAGATAGATCATAAGTTTGTATTTTTTTAAAACTATCCAATTGATCAGCTGGTATATCATATTTTTTTCTGAATTGTAGTGGGGTGCACTTATAATGATCTTTAAAGCTTTTATTGTAATACCTGGCATGAGAAAAACCAACATCAAAAGAAATATCGGATATTGTTTTATCAGTATCTAATAACAATTTAATAGATTCATCTACTCGTACATTATTAACTAATTCTTTTAAATTTGTTCCAGACATTTCTTTTATTTGATGACATAAATAATAAGAACTTAAATATTCTATACTTGCTATGTCTTGCAAACTTATCTTATTCATATAGTTATTGTATATATACCTAATGATTCTATGATACCTTTGAAATTGCGTTACATTTTCTTTTATATCTTTTTCATCATATGTAAGATAGTGAAAATTGTTTATTAAATGGAATAGTAACTTTACTAAAATGGATTCTATTTGATCATCAAAATTCTCACTTTTTTGTATTACTTCGCAAGCTAAGATAGATAAATATTTTCGTAGAACATCATATTTTTCTTCTCTTTGGGCGCCTTCTTCACTTGAATTTGTATAAAAATATATATTTTTCATATCATCATAATATTTTTCGAAAAATGTAGGGTCTAAGTGGAAAATTAATACCTTGTTTTCAACCTCTGAGTAAATTCTGTGGGCTTCATCACAATTTATAATTTCAATTTCACGCTCGTATACTTCATAATTGCCAGATTCTATAAGTACATTAATACTGCCCTCTAGCACAAAAATTATTTCGATAGAGTTATGCCAATGTATTGGGTAGTCATTTATATTCTTAAGGGAGATACTTATAGGTAAATCATTCATATAACTTATATATTCTTTTCTCATTATAGTAACCCCTTTACTTGCGATTGTATGTATATATATTATACATCTTAAATTACAAGATGATACACCACATAATTTAAATTTTATATTCTATGTAATAAAGAAATATTATGGTTAATTTTATTATTTGTCAATAAAAGCTTAGCAAATTATAAATAACATAAAAGTTGGATAACTGGGAACAATATAATAATAATATTATTAGAATATATTAACTGATAAAGATATATTATATAAAGATGATTTTGTGTGGAAAATAATTAAGCTAAAGTTTATAATATAAATAATTTCATTTTTTTAATTCTATAAAATATTATTATATGAAAATATAAAGTTTAGGCATCTTTTAGAAGGAAAGTCACCTATTTATATAAGTGGATACAAGGAGAAATGAAATGGAAAAGTATGTTTATGTTATTATTTCAAGAACACCAACATCTACAGGAAAGATAGTTAGAAAATTTTTAAAAGAAAAATACAATCATGCTTCAATTAGTTTAGATAAAAATTTAAGTCAAATGTATTCATTTTGTAGGTTGTCAGTAAGTAATCCCCTTGTGGGAGGCATAGTTCGTGAGAGTGTGTTTACTCTTACTATAGGATTAAAGGAAAATGTACCTATAAACATATATCGAATACCCGTAACAGAAGAAAAATATGAATTGATAAGTAAATTTATTTATGAAGTTTATAACGATACAGAAGTTTATTACTACAATTTTCTTCAAGCTATTGGGCTTATTAATAATAAAAGGCATGCTATTTACAAGACATATATATGCACTGAATTTGTTATGGAAGCTCTAAGGCAAGCAGGAATAAGTCTTACAACCTTAGAACCATATCAGATAACACCTACAGATATTTGTAGGATCATGGGGCAATTTATTTGCTATTCAGGGAATCTCGACAACTATCCATTTAGAGCACAGATAAAAACGAAAAATGATGAGCTCTTCTTTTGTAAAACAGGTTTTTTTTATGAAGGATTACATACTATTAAACACTTCTGGATGGTTGTTTCTAGAGATAGAAATAGTAAAAGAGTTAGTAAAAGCAAGAGAAGTAGAATTTAATTTAAGGTAAATACTAGGGGGAGAATAATGGATAGTTATAATCATACTATTTGTATGAAATTAAAATTAGATGAGGAAGACAATAAGGCTGTTAGGGCCCTTTGTGCTATTTGTTATGAAAAACAAAAGACCTGCTTAAAATTGGAACTTGATTTAAAAAAGAGGCAAAGAAAAGAAACTGCAAAAGACGGAGCACTGCTAGAATTTCTTTATTATGAGAATAAGACCTTAGTAGGATATTTAGGAGTATGTAATTTCGGAGGAAATTCAGTCCAAATAAGCGGGATGGTACATCCTGACTTTAGGCGAAAGGGGATATTTAGAAAATTATATCTTATGGCAAAGGAAGAATGGCAAAGAATATCGAAAGCTGAGGTTCTAGCGCTATGTGATCATACATCTACTTCTGGAATAGAATTTATAAATTCTATTGGAGGTGAATATGGTACCTCAGAGTATAAAATGTGTTTAACTAAAAAAGCTTTGGATGGGGAAAGTATACATAAACATGAAAATGCTACTATTATTAAACTTAAATTAGCAACTAGTGAAGACGTTTCTGAAATTGAAAACCAAACTTCTATTTACTTTGGAAAACCACAAAATGAAATTGATGGTGAAGAGGTTAAAGTAGTTAATATGGATAAAGAAGACTTAGAAAACTCCTTTATTCAGCAAGGTAATAATTTCATTAGCTATATGGCACTTCTTAAAGAGGAAATTATAGGGAAGGTTCATATTAGTATAATTAATAAGGAAGGTTTTATTTATGGATTTGGAGTGCTTCCAGTCTTTAGAGGAAAGGGGTATGGACGAAAAATTTTATTAGCTACATTAGATATATTAAAAGAAAAAGGCGCTGATAACATTTTTCTCGAAGTTGAGTCTCAAAATAAAAATGCAATTGGACTTTACGAATCTTGTGGGTTTGAAGAGGTTTCTGTAATGGATTATTATGTAATAATTTAAAGCGATTGGTGATAATAATACTTAAATAAAACATAACCTTTATTTAACCTGTTCTTAACAGAACATGCATATAATGAAATCATAGAGAGGAGAGTGAAGGTAAGATGAAAAATTTAAATATATGCATCGATATTGACGGAACAATAACAGATGCTTATTATTGGCTTAATATTACTAATAAATATTTCAATAAAAATATAACAGAGGATGAGGTAACCCAGTATTATATACATGAGATAATGGGTGTTACTTTAAAAGAATATGATGAATTTTATCAGGAAAACAAATTTGAAATCCATTCAGAGCAGATACTTCGGGAAGATGTTCAAATTGTTATAAAAGGACTAAGTGAGCTTCATAATATTTATTTTGTTACAGCAAGAGAAAAAGAATTAACTATGTTTACTCATTCATATCTAAAGAGGAATAATATTGCATATGATGAGCTGTTTGTATTAGGTAGCCATTATAAGGTGGATAAAGCAAGAGAATTAGAATGTAATGTGTTTATCGAAGATAATTATGATAATGCAGTTCAACTATCAAATGCAGGATTTAAGGTTCTTTTAATAGATACGAATTATAATAGGAAACCATTAAATGATAATATAGTTAGGGTTTATAACTGGAAAGAAATATATTATACAATAAACAAACTGTTATTACAAAGCAAGGCAATGTAATAACAGTTTGTTTTATTCTTTTTGTACTAAATATTTTTCTTTGAATTCTATATAACCCTTTTTTCTTAATTTACAAGAAGGGCAGTCTCCACAACCATTACCTTTTATACCATTATAACAAGTTAATGTTTGCTCTTTAACTACATCAAGCACACCTAAATCATAAGCCATTTTCCAAGTTTCTGCTTTGTTAATCCACATCAAAGGTGTTTCGATTACAAAATCATAACCCATGGCTAAATTTAAGGTAACATTTAATGACTTAATAAACACATCTCTGCAATCTGGGTATCCACTAAAATCACTTTGAGATACACCGGTTATAATATTACTTATACCTCTTTGCTTAGCAAATACGGCTACAAATGTTAAAAATAATAAGTTGCGTCCATCTACAAAGGAATTAGGAACACTGCCTTTTGGGGCTGACGTGTCCACTTTCATGTCTTTTCTTGTTAAGGAATTCGGTGCTAACTGGTTAAGTAAATTTAAGTCTAAAACATGAAACTCAACGTCATGCTCCTTACATATAGTTTTTGCACAATCAAGTTCTAATATATGTTTTTGGCCATAATCAAAAGACACAGCTATAACTTCCTTATATTTTTTTAATGCCCAAAATAAACAAGTTGTGCTATCTTGTCCGCCACTGAATACTACTACTGCTTTTTCTCTATTCATAATCTACACGCTCCTTTTAATTTGTTTAAATTTTACTTATTTATTATAAAGCATCATTAATTTATTGTTTAAAATTACGTCAGTATTAAATCTTCCTCTAAAAGTAGTGGACATTGTTTTAGTACCTGGTTTTTTTATTCCACGAGTAGTCATGCAGGCATGTTCACCTTCTATAATAACAGCGATGTCCGCAGAGTTTGTTACTATTTGCATAATCTCTGCAATATCTGTTCCTATTCTTTCTTGAAGTTGAAGTCTTCGGCCTACCATATCAGCTATTCTTGCTATTTTACTTAGACCAATAATCTTTTTATTAGGAACATAAGCAACTGAAACTTTCATATCATACATAAGCGCCAAATGGTGTTCACAATGACTAAAAATTTGTATATCTTTCATTATAACTATATCACGAGAATCATCATTAACTATTAGATCATCAACAAATGTTGTATTAAACATTTTAGCAATTTCAGCATTGCTGTAACACATGCCAGCAAATACTTCTTCGTACATTTTAGCTACACGCTTAGGGGTGTCTATAAGTCCTTCACGGGTTGGGTCATCACCTAATGCTATTAAAATGCCTCTTATATGTTTCTCAATTGCTTTTGTATCAATTGCCATAATTTATACACCTCTCTTATTTGGATCCCAAATGATTTTATGAAGTTGAACTTGAAGATTAACACCATTCATTTTATTACTTTTCATAAATTCTACAATATCTTCTAGGTCAATTTGTCCAAATACTGGACTAATATACACATTTGTTTTATTTGTTAGTGCATATTTATCTATTATACATTTGGATTTTTGTAAATCTTCAATACTACTAGCCACAAATTTAACTGTATCTTTATAAGTTAAATAAGTAAAGTTATTTAAATCCATCGGCCCTTCCATATTACTTGATGGTAGTTTATAATCCATATTAAAGCTTGGTGGGTTTTCTATATTCGCAAACTTACTTAAATTAATACTACCATTAGTCTCAATTTCAATATGAATGGAGTCATCGGAACACAAAACATTTAAGAGCTCTATAATTCCTTTTTGTAATAGAGGTTCACCACCAGTTAAGGTTACATTTCGAATTTGGGTAGATTTTATATATTCATAGATATCATCAGGTGTCATAAGGTTATAACTGGCATCTTTCTCATTAGCCCAAGTGGTATCACAGTAGCTACAATTAAGGTTGCAACCTGCAAATCTTATAAATACTACAAGTTGACCTGATAGTGGACCTTCTCCGTTAACACTTATAAACTTTTCAACTACTTTATATTCCAATTTAATGTGCCTCGCTTTCTTCATATGATGCGCTATTATTAGGTGTTTCATAAACGGTAGTTCGTTTTACATTATATCCTTTATCTTTCATTTGTTTAAAGAAAAATTTTGCAAAGTTTTCGGCTGTTGTTCTAAAATCAACAAGTATCACTTTAAATCCGTCCTGATTTATACAATTTAAGGTCTCATCTCTCATGCTTCCTATTTGCACAATTAGAGCATGGTCATAGGAGTCAGCCATGGATTTAACATCTCTTTTTAAATCACCAAAATCTATTACCATACCTTCTAATTGACCGCCTTTTGTTAAGGTTTCTGATTGTACTTCGACTTCAACCTTCCATCTATGTCCATGAATATTTGCACACTTTCCTTCATATCCAGAAAGAAAATGCGCACTATCAAAGCTATGTTCTGATTTCAAAATATACATATGGGGTATTCCTCCTAAAATTTATAAAAATTTACTCCCGTAATAACAACATCCAATGGCCCCATTAAATTGAGGATCTTCGATAGATACTATTTCGTCGTAATTGTTACTTAAATATTTTCTAATTGCAATATTACTTGCAACACCACCTGTTAAGATTAATTTTTTACCGCGAAATTTACTAAGTAATGGTAGGAGCCTTTTGTATAGGGAGTAATTAACGCTAGAGCACAAACTTTCTATACTTACACCTTCGGCTATTTTACCAATTAATTCTGATTCAGAAAATACTGCGCAAGTCGAATTAAGTTCTATAGCATTTTCATAATGTTTACTCATCTCGCCAAGTGATACTTCCAGAACACTTGCCATATTTTCTAAATATCTACCACAAGATGCAGCGCATTTTTCATTAAGTTCTAGGTCTGTTGTGATACCTTTTTCTACTTTTACAATTTTAACATCTTGACCACCTATATCCAAAAGTATAAAATCATTTAAACCTGTTTGATAAAATCCTCCATATACATGAGCTTTTATCTCATTTATTGGTGAGAATAGTAATAAATCAGTGTTGTTTTTACCATAACCTGTAGAAACTGCTTTATCAATATGGCTAATATCAAGTTTTTCTAAATCAACAATAATTTTACCATCAAAGTTACAATAATTCCTGTAAAAACTCATTGTGCTTACTTTCTTTTTTTGTATTATCTTATTGTCTTCCATTAAAACTATTTTAACCTCGCGGCTTCCAAGATCTATACCTAGTACTCGCATTCCTTAGCCTCCTTCAAATCTAGTAACATATCAAGGAAGGCTTCTAACCTAAGCTTTGTTCTTGCGTCTAAGACGTTTAATTTGTCGCCTTCAATATTTAATATGGGAATATTTAATTTCTCTTTTAAAACTATATCTGCAACTGCCCTATAGCAAAATGCTTGAGTGTAGTGAATAATTCCGTCTAATTTACGATTGTCTATTTGTTTTTGAATCTCTACAATCCTAAAATTCGTATCATAAGGATAAGTATAATCATAATATTGATGATATATATCAATGGCGTTAGTAGCTCTTGGAAAAGCAAATTCTCTTTGAACCTCATTGTATACAAAACTAGCATTAAGATTTTCAACAAATGCGTAGATATCTGGAGTCATAGGGGGTACACCAATATAGCCAAGGCGAAGTTTTCTAATTACTGGTTTTCGATTTTTAATTTCACAAATAATTTTTTTTAAATCAACGTCAAAAGCATCTACATTACAATTAAAATCACTTGAACTCACTTGATAAAGATGATTTTCAAAGCCTGTTGCTCTATTATCTATATAGGTTAATTCATCAATTTCTTTGACCAAGGAGCGAGTTTTATTTAGGCGGTTCTTAACTATTTCAACTTCTTTTATTGTTACATTAAAGACATCCATAAATTTTTTTATTTCGTGTTCTACATCCTCTAACTTGTGACTATTAGGAAAGGAAAATGGATAAACTTTTATTCCTCGTAGTTCTAGTACTTCAATTAGAGCTTTTGTGTTAGAACAATCGCCCTCAACAACTCCAACTATTTCTTTTATGTCATTTTGTAAACAGGCTCCATAAATACCCTTTATCCAGGTACACAAACTCCTAGGGAAGCCATCTCTTTCAGCAATGTCTATATATTTCAAATAGTCATCTGAGGTTATAAAAATATTGTTTAAATCGACAGGTGTATAACCTGCTGCAATTAGAATTTCTACTGGAACAGTAGTTGTTAAGCCTATTTTTTTCATTGTGATTCCTCCTAAAAAGTAACAAAAGAACCATCTAATACTAAACAAAAAAACTACCTAAAACGGTAGTTACGTCCTAGTTTTGTTTATAGACAGGATGGTTTAGAACTGTCTTATTTAAGTTTTATATTAATAAAGTTTACTATATTTTAATTGCTATGTCAAATTGACTCAAAAAATAAAAACTGCCGCAGAAATAATATCTGTAGCAGCTTTTGTATAATTAAGTATATAAATATTTAGTTTAGTATGTGCACTGTCAGGTATTGTACACCCCAATCACCGCATTCACCTTCAGTATTAAAGAATAAATCTATAAAATTTCCTTTTATTGCTGAACCTGTATCAGCTGCGATAGCATTTCCATAACCCTCTATATATAATTTTGTTCCCAGAGGTATGACACTTGGATCTACAGCTACGGTGCTATATCCACTTGAATTTCTGACAGCCTTTTGTCCTGAGGCAGTATAAGTGTTATTAGCTCCTTCAGAACCCCAGTAAGCGGTAGTTTTTACAGAAAAAGTTTTACTATATGAATTGCTTTTGGAAGCAATTGGGGTTGCTTTTGCAGCCTCAGATTCTCTTGAAATTGAGGATCCTCTTGAAACAGATACTGCTGGCATAGTACCCTGAACTATAATTTTATCTTTAGGCTGTGTAACTAACGTTTCTTTAACAATTTTTCTAGCTACTTCTTTTCCGTTTTCATAAGTTACATTTAATGTAATGCTTTTCAAACCATTAACTCCATTTTGTGAAACTGTTCTTTCGGATTTTAAGATACTATCATTTTCTTTAATAACGGTTTTAAAATCAACAGGTTTTGACTGATTTATTGTTTTTGAATTAACCCTAGTTATTGTTATGCCTAGGCCACTCGATAATTTAGTTTCTTTTGAGGGTGAAATTTTATCAGTAGGGCTAATGGTTATTTGTTGTGCCTTTAACATTAAAGCAACATCTTTTTCAGCGGATTTAACATTAAGTTTCTTATTATCCACAAAGACGTTAACGTTTATAGCACGGGTTATAGTTATAACACCGTTGTTTTGTATTTTTGAATTCAAAGCCTTATCAATTTTATCTTTTACGTCTATGCTTATACCTGATTTTTTTAGGGCGTTACCAAATGTCTTTTGATAAGTTACTATATTAGTTGATTTACCGTCTATAACTACTGTAATGTTTTTTCTAATGAAGCATACAAAAATAGTTGAAGTTGTAATTAGTGCCACCAGTATGAAGCCAATTACAAATTTTATTCGTCTACCTTCCATAAATCTAAATATAAAAATCATCTCCTATTATTAATTTCAGTATAAGGCATCAAGGGCTTATTATTACAGATGCCTAACCACTTAGGTCTACAGTACTCTTAGGTATATTACAATTAAGAGCGCTCTCATAAAATGCATGAGAAGTAGGGGAGTCATGTATACTTATACCAATAAATGTATTGGTAAATTATTGTAACAGTATTGTAACACGTTTATTAAAAACATGCAAATGATAACGATTTCTTACCCAGCTTTCCCTTAAGTGATATAATTATTATAGCATATAAAAGCTTAGTTCGTTTAATTTATGTAATTTTAGAGGTATTATTAATTTGGAGGTGATTAAGACGTGAAGTTAATGGAGTTACAAAGTATAATATTCAAATCATCTTCAGAGAGTATGAGAAGCCAAGGTAAGAAGGCTTTTAATGAGGGATTAGTTAGTAAAATCAAAGGAAAAAAGATAAATAATATGTATCATATTTATGGAAAGGTCAATAATGATACTAAATCAAAAGAATTAAACACACATATAACAATAGATTTAGCTAAGATGAAATTAGAGAGTATAAGATGTACCTGTGATGATTTCAAAGAGGTCTCTATTGTAGGTCATTCATTTATGTGTAGTCATTTAACAGCTACAGCATATAGTTTTTTGAATATATATACAAAGGGCAATTCTGAAAAATCAGAGAAAGATGAAAAATCAGATAAGATAAGGGAGAATGATACTAGTAAGAAGCAAATAAGTAATATTATAAAGTTAAATAGAAAAGTAGAGAAAGGTTCAATTTATTATGAGGCCCAACATCAAATAGGTATGGAAAAAACAAAAATCGAGGCAAATTACTTAAGAGGTTTTCTGGAAGGGCTTAATTATAAAAAAGTTAGATTAAATTATGATGGCTTTGAATTTGAAGCACCAATTGTAAAGCAGGATCTACCTCTAACATTTACGTTAAAGATGAGAGAAAAGCATTTTGTTTTAACTACGCATAAGCAATTCCCAATATCATTAAATGGTAAAAATGATGTATATTTATTTAATTGGAAGCTGTACTTACCATCAAGGTGTCAAGTACAAAGGTATATTCTTATTTGTGAAAGGTTAAGAAAAAATCGTGAAATTTTATATGGTGGAGATATAACTAACTATAATAAAATTATATCTTTTCTAGGTACTATTTCAAGTGATGTAAATATTAGTGAAGAAGTCAAAAAATTTGCAGCAAACTTTATAAAAGTAGAATTTTATTTGTATGAGGTAGATAGTCATATTTATTGTGATTTATTGGTAGTTTATGGCAATGAGAAAATTAATATATTAAAGAATGATAGGAGTAAAGATAGTATGTCACGTGAGCATAAAACAAATACACGTGATTACAAATTTGAGGACAAAATCCTTATGGAACTGGAGAAATATAGATTTATAAAAAGAAATGAGAGGCTACTTTTTATAGGGTCAGATGAGCAGCTGTTTGATATTTTAAATAAGAGTAAAAACAATCTTTACTCCCTTGGAAATGTTACTTTTGGAAATGGACTTAAGCGTATGAAAATACAAAATGCAAAGAATATAAAAGCAGAGATTAAGGAAATGGATGATTACTATGATTTTTCTTATAGTATAGACAATATTTACGATAATGAATTAAAAGCTGTGATCGATTCATTTAAACAAAATAATAGATTTTATAAAACTAAAAACAATAATTTTTTGGACTTTGAAGATGAGACGGTTAAGAGTTTTTTTGATCTAATATTAGTATTAAGTGCTGATGACTTACTAGAAAATGGCTCAATAAAAATAGAAAAAAATAAGGCGTTATATTTAGAAAATAAACTAAAAAATAAGAAATTTGAATTTATTAAGGGTCGCGAAGTTCTAAAGGATATAGAAAACATCTATGATAATATAAATAAAATGGATATAAACGTTCCTGTGAACTTAAAGGCTACGCTTCGGGAATATCAAATTAATGGTTTCAAATGGCTTAAAAGCCTGAGCGCTTTGGGACTTGGCGGGATACTAGCAGATGAAATGGGACTTGGGAAAACTGTTCAGACCATAGCTTTTCTTTTATCCTTTGAAAATAAAAAATCTATTATAATTAGTCCAACTTCCCTTATTTATAATTGGAAGGCGGAATTTGAAAAATTTGCTCCTAGTCTAAAAGTTGCAATTGTACATGGAGAAAAAAAAGGAAGGCATGAGTTAATTCATAATTTAGAGGATTATGATATAATACTCACGACCTATGGAACTTTAAAAATGGACTTAAATCAATATGATAATATTGTTTTTGATTATTGTATTATAGATGAAGCGCAAAATATAAAAAATTATTTATCACAAAACACAAAAGTTATTAAAGAAGTTAAAGCTAAAGTAAGATATGCTTTAACTGGCACTCCTATTGAAAATAATTTGTTTGAACTTTGGTCTATTTTTGATTTTGTAATGCCAAACTATTTATATTCCAAAGAAACTTTTGAACTTAAATTTATTTCTGGAAAAAAGGTTGATTTAGGAGAACTAAAATCACTTATTAAACCTTTTTTATTAAGAAGAACTAAAAATGAAGTGCTTAGAGAATTGCCAGATAAAATAGAAAAGAAATTTCTAGTTGAGATGACTACATCTCAAAAGGCTGTATATAAAGCCTATATCAAAGCTGTCAGGGATAAAATGAAAAACAATACTGATGGGAAAATAGAGGTCTTTTCTTATTTAACAAGGCTCAGACAAATATGTTTAGACCCATCACTTGTGATAGAAGGATATAAGGGCGGAAGTGGAAAGATAAACATTGCAACAGAACTTATTCAAAAACATGTGGATGGCGGTGGAAAAATATTATTGTTTTCTCAATTTACATCTGCGCTTAAAAATATAGGAGAAAATTTAAAAGAAAAAGGGATATCATATTATTATCTAGATGGAAAAACTAAACCTAAGGATAGAATTAAGATGGTAGATGAATTTAATAAAAGTTGTCAAACATTCGTATTTTTAATATCACTAAAGGCAGGGGGAACGGGCCTTAACTTAACATCAGCAAATTTAGTGATCCATTTTGACCCTTGGTGGAATCCAGCAGTTGAGAATCAAGCCACAGATAGGGCTCATAGAATTGGTCAAAAAAATGTAGTTGAAGTAATTAAATTAGTTGCTAAAGGTACTGTTGAAGAAAAAATCATTCTACTTCAAGAAAACAAAAAAGATCTAATTGATAGTGTAATTACAGGGGAACTTACGAATAGTGATGTTCTGGGGAAACTTACAAAAGAAGAGCTTTTGCAGATACTCATGATTTAAAGTTGCCTCCCATATGACAATGATTATGATATAATAAAGCAAGAAATATAAAAGAAATAGCAGAATACTTAAGTTTAGCACCTTCAACTATAAGTAAGCTGATTTCTCGTAATAAAATAGTATAAGATGCCACTTGTCACGTGGGTGGCACCAATAGGAGATGAAAATATGTACGTAGAATTTAATAGTACGATTGTAGAGAGTAAAGATATAAAAGATACAATCGAGAAAAATACAGAATTTAAAGTGCTTAAAGATATGAGTAAGGGTTCAAAGAGAGAGGATATATTAGCTTTTAATCTAAGTGTAGCTATTAATACCTTGAATGATTTACTGGAAGACGAAAATAATTTAAAGGATTTAACAGAAGATGAATTATTTGAAGAATATCTATCGCTTGCAGAAGAAATTGCAATGGACATTGAAGAGTATGTACCAGATGGCGCAGTACTAGACATCAAAGCCTATAAATGGGATAAATCAGACGATGGCATAAGGCTTGTTATAATTATAGCTCCAGAAGATATAAATGATCTTAAATTAAAGGATATTATGAGAAAACTAATAACTCAAGTGGAATAACAATTAGGACTGTAGCAAGATTAAAATTTAAATCTTGTTATGGTTTTTTATTTATATTAGCTTGTCACTTTTGCCACTTGCCACGTGGGTGGCACCTTGTTGTCTTATTGCATAATTATGCAAGGAAAATAGTGCAATTGCCTATAAATATAGTATTAATTAATAAACATAATAAAATTACAAAAAAAACAAACAATATGTTGAATAATTATTCAAATTGATGTATAATTATTCAAATGGTTAAACAGTTATATAATTAGTAAAAAATAAGTATTAGGTTTGGAGGTTATAATGGATATATTAAATAATGAATCAAATAAAAAAGATTTTTTGCAAATGAGTAAATATGAGGGTAAGACCTTTGTGATAAAATATGGTGGAAGTATAATGAGTAATGATGTTGCTAAGGAAGCTTTTGTAGAAGATATTGAGCTTATGACAAAAGCAGGCATAAAAGTTGTTATTGTACATGGTGGAGGTCCTTTGATTAGCAAGTGGGTAAAGAAAAGCGGTGGTGAAAACAAGTTTATAAAAGGATTAAGAGTTACAAGTAAGGATACTATGGAAATTGTAGAGATGGTATTATCAGGCAATGTTAATAAAAGATTATCATCAATCTTAAGTCTTAGAGGACTAAATGCTATAGGTATAAGTGGTAGAGACAGCAATTTGATTCAAGCTAAAAAGAAGTATATTTTTGATGATGACAAAAAAATTGATATAGGTTTTGTTGGAGAGGTTGCAAACATCAATACAAAAGTATTACTTACTTTGCTTAAAAACAAGTATATACCAGTTATTTCTCCAGTAGGTGTAGGCTGCAATGGTTATAGTTACAATATAAATGCGGATTATGCTGCAGCTGCTATAAGTGGAGTACTTAAAGCTGAAAAGTTATTAATTATGACAGATATAGATGGTGTATATACAGATATAACTGACCCAACAACGCTTTTATCATCAATAACGGTTGCACAAACTAAAGAGTTTATAAATAAGGGTATGATTTATGGTGGAATGATTCCAAAGCTAGAATGTTGCGTTGCTGCAATTAATAAGGGAGCTAAGAATGTTCATTTAGTAGATGGAAGAAAAAAACATGGTTTATTATTAAATATAATTAAGGATAGTGGAACTAAAATTATAACAGCAAAAGGGGTAATATAATGGAAGAAAATTGTGTAATGAATACTTATGGAAGATACGATGTTACTTTTGAAAAAGGCCTTGGATGTAAAATTTATGATTCAGTGGGTCAAGAATATGTGGATTTTGTATCAGGAGTTGCAGTGAATTGTCTTGGACATAGCCATCCTGCTATAATAAATGCAATAACTACGCAAAGTAGTAAGCTAATGCAGAGTTCTAATTATTATTGGAATACACCGCATAAGTTACTTGCAAAAAAACTAATAGATAACTGTGATCACGATAAAGTGTTTTTTTGTAACAGTGGTACAGAAGCCATAGAAGCAGCGCTCAAGATAGCGAGAAAATATGGAGCATTAAAAACAACTAAAGATAAAAATGTACTTATATATATGGACGAGTCCTTTCATGGTAGAACTATGGGTTCATTATCAGTTACTGGTCAGGAAAAATATCAAAAAGATTTCCGTCCATTAATTGGAGGTACACAAAAGGTAAAATTTAATGATGTAGAAGAGTTAAAAAAGAATTTTAATGATAAAGTATGCGCTGTAATAGTAGAACCGATTCAAGGAGAAGGCGGAATAAATATTGCAACAATAGAGTTCTTAAAAGCAGCAAGAGATTTGTGTGATAAATATGATGCTCTATTAATTTTTGATGAAGTACAATGCGGTATGGGACGCCTTGGAAGTCTTTTTGCTTATAAGAAATTTTCAGTTATTCCTGATGTTATATGTATTGCAAAAGCACTTGGTGGCGGTTTTCCGATAGGGGCAACTATTACAAATGTTAAAGCGTCAGCGGCATTTGTACCAGGTGATCATGGAAGCACGTTTGGTGGAAATCCACTTGCATGCGCTGTTGGTGAGGCTGTTTTAACAGAACTTCTTGATGGTGGAGTTATAGAAAAAATTGACGACAAAAGTGCATATATGAAAGAACGATTACTTAAAATAAAAGAGAAATATGGTGTAATAGATGAAATAAAAGGTATAGGTCTATTGGTTGGCATAAAAATGAAGACAGATACAAAGAAATTTTGTAAGTCGTGTTTTGACAACAAATTGCTTGTAATTGCGGCTGGGAATAGCGTGGTAAGATTACTTCCTCCACTTAATGTAACAAAGGGAGAGATTGATGAAGCATTAGATATTCTTGAAAGAGTAATTTCGGAAATTTAATGTGTGAGTTTACTATAAAAATAAAGTAAATGGATAAAAGCTGCATAACGAATTAGTTATGTAGCTTTTATCTTTAGAAATGTTGTTTCTTGTTTTGACACCTAAAGTGATTGGGGGACATTCCAACACTTTTTAAAAAAACTTTACTGAAATAACTTGAATCAACATATCCAACATTTTGTGATATTTCCGTAATGTTTTTATCTGTATTTAGGAGCAAGTCTTTTGCTTTTATTACTCTAAAGGAAGATAAATAATTAATAAAGTTAATACCAATTTTACTTTTAAAGTATCTGCTGAAATATTGTGGGTTAAGATGAACATAAGCTGCAATTGATTGAAGACTTATATATGTATTATAATGTTCATCAATATAATTCATAGCTTCTTTAATTAGCGTATCATCTTGGTTATCGCTTATGACTCTATCGTTTTGAGTATTTATTAAAGATATACTCCTATTAATAGATTCAATTAAATCGTTAGGTCTTATGGGTTTCAATAGGTAATCGATTACTTTTATTCTAATTGCACTTTGAGTAAAAGCAAAATCATCATAAGCAGATAGAATGATTGTGTGTACATTTGGCAAAAATTTAATTATCTCTTTTTGAGCCTCAAGTCCGTTAAGTTCAGGCATTTCTACATCCATTAAAATAATATCAGGGGTACTTGTTTTAGCCATTTCAATAGCTTCTAAGCCACTCTTAGCTTCACCACAAATATTAATACAACTTAGTTTATCTTCAATGATGTATCTAAGCGCTCGTCTTTCAATATTTTCATCTTCAACTATTAGTAAATTGTGCATTAGTTACTCCTCCCTTTTATTTAATTTAATACAAGGAACCTTTATTGTAGCAGTAGTTCCACATTCTTTAGTCGATTTAAGGTCGATACCATATTTAGACCCAAAGAAGTGTTTAATCCTGTCGTCTACATTTTTAATTCCTAGACCAGTAAGGTTCTCATAAGAATTTTCAACTGCAAAAATTGTTTTAAGTCTGTCTTCATCAATACCAATGCCATTATCAAAAACTTCAAGTGTGAGATAACTATTATTAAAATTTTTACCTATTATTTTAACTTTACCATTTATCGTCATATTTTTAAGACCATGAATTATTGAGTTCTCGACTAATGGTTGAAGAGTCATTACAGGAATTTTAAAGTTGAGTATTGAAGGATCAATATCTAATTTGTAATCAAACCTATCACCAAATCGAGTTTTTTGAATATAAAAATACTTTTTAATATTAGTTATTTCAGAATCTATTGTAACCATGTTATTTGAATTCTTAAGACTGTATCTTAATAGGTCAGAAATTGCATAAATGAGATTTTCAGTATCGGGGGCACCTTCTATTAAAGCCATTCTTGCAATGGTATTTAGAGTATTATATAGAAAATGAGGATTAATTTGAGCCTGAAGCGCTTTAATTTCCATATTTTTAAGGAGTTCTGTAAGTTTCATTTTTTCTTTAGTTTCGTCCAATAGTTCTGATTTTGTAATTGTTGCTATTCCCATTTTAGCGATGAAATTAGAGAAAAGAAAAAGATAATCAGCAGATACCAGAATCTTTTCATAATCAACCTGCGGAACTTCATTTAATGCATCATTTAGATCATCCTCAGATATATTAAGCTCACTAGATAATCTCTTAACATCTACAATTGTTTTGTTTTTAAAGCCTGTACTTGTTACTTGCCCACATAACATAGATCCAAGATAATTACCGTTTACAATTATCGGAGCCGCAAAATCAATGAGACCAGTGTGGCAGTTATAAATAATAGGCTTACCGGCCTCCATTGCCATTGTTCCACCAACTGAATCACAATGTTTACAACGGCTATATCCTTCTGCACTGCTTCTAATTAAACTGCACCATTTAGTAAAATAGCTGGCGGTTACAACAGGTGTTCCATCTCCATCAACTGTTACAGTTGAGAGTCCAACTATTTTTGCAAATTTATCTTGAATATCTTTAAGTGAGGATACGTCAATAATTTCTTTGAGCTTATATTTAGGATTCATTGCCATAATACTCCTCCTTTACAATAAGTTTTAATAACATTAACTATATAGTAAATATATTACCATTAATTGTAATATAAATACACTATATTTAATATAATGAAAATATATTTGCACTAACTATATAGTAATAATAATACCTACAAATGTCAAAATAATTTCTTTTTATAAAATCAATATTATACTTAAATAGAGCAATATATTGACATCGAAAAGTGTGAAAATTCGGTATAATGAAGATGTAAAATAAATGGAGGTGTTTTTATGGGACAAGAATCATTAGGAATGATAGAAACAAAAGGTTTGATTGGTGCAATAGAAGCGGCAGATTCAATGGTTAAAGCTGCAAATGTAGTTCTTATAGGTTATGAGAAAATAGGCTCAGGATTAGTTACTGTTATGGTTAGGGGAGATGTTGGTGCTGTTAAAGCCGCTACTGATGCCGGTGCCGCAGCTGCAAAGAGAGTTGGAGAAGTTGTATCTGTTCATGTAATTCCAAGACCTCACACTGATGTTGAAAGAATATTACCTAAATATCCAGTTTCAGAATAAATAGTGAGAGGTTGATGTAAATGAATACACAGCTAATTGAAAAGGTTTACGAAGAGGTTAGACGTAAAATTGCTAGCGGAGAAATAAAAGCAAATGACGTAGAGGTGGCAGTTAAAGAAATTGCAAAATGTGAAAATGAAAGTAAAGTTAAAAATGAAGTTATAGAGGTTAAAGAAGTTAAAAAGGAGGGGAAATTTATGCAGGCACCAGGATTAACCGAATTTGTTGGAACAGGTATTGGAGATACAATTGGTTTAGTTATTGCAAACATAGATTCAGCACTTCATGAAGCTATGGGAATTGATAAAAAATTCCATTCAATAGGTATTATAGGAGCAAGAACCGGAGCAGGTCCACAAATAATGGCTGCTGATGAGGCAGTTAAAGCTACCAACACTGAAATCGTTTCAATTGAACTTCCAAGAGATACAAAAGGTGGGGCTGGTCATGGTTGCCTTATAATATTTGGAGCAGAGGATGTATCAGATGCAAGGCGTGCAGTTGAAGTTACATTAAAAGAACTTCCTAGAACTTTTGGTGATGTTTATGGTAATGATGCAGGACATCTTGAAATGCAGTATAGTGCAAGAGCAAGTTTGGCTATAGAAAAAGCTTTTGGAGCACCTGTTGGAAAGGCTTTTGGATTAGTTATTGGGGCGCCGGCAGCAATTGGAGTAATGATGGCGGATACTGCTGTTAAAACTGCAAATGTAGAAATAGTTGCGTATTCAAGTCCATCTAAAGGCACATCACATTCAAACGAAGTTATACTTGCAATAACTGGAGATTCAGGAGCAGTAAGACAAGCGGTAATCGCAGGAAGAGAAGTAGGAAAGAAACTTTTAAATGCGTTAGGTGATGAACCAACTTCAACTACCGAACCGTACATTTAAATTAAGGATGGAGGGTTGATATTATGAAAAGGTCAAAAAGATTTGAAGCGTTAGAAAAAAGAGAAGTTAATAAAGATGGGTTTGTACAAGATTGGCCAGATGTAGGTCTTATTGCAATGGATGGTCCCAATGACCCTAAATCTAGCTTAAAAATTGAAAACGGTAAAATATATGAAATGGATGGAAAGAAAAGAGCTGATTTTGATTTTATAGATATTTTCCTTGCAGATCATGCTATAAACCTAGACGATGCAGAAAAATCAATGGCAATCAGTTCACTTGAAATTGCTAGGATGCTTACAGATATAAATGTTCCTAGAGCAAAAATTGTAACTATTGCTACATCAATTACACCAGCAAAACTAGTTGAAGTTGTAGATCATTTAAATGTTGTTGAAATGATGATGGCACTGCAAAAAATGAGAGCTAGAAAAACACCATCTAATCAATGCCATATTACAAATGTAAAAGATAATCCAATTTTGATTGCGGCTGATGCTGCAGAAGCAGCTTTAAGAGGTTTTGATGAAATGGAAACTACAGTTGCTGTAACAAGATATGCACCGTTTAATGCACTTGGATTACTAATTGGAGCACAAGTAGGAAGAGGTGGAATATTAACTCAATGTGCTCTTGAAGAAGCAACAGAACTTAAACTTGGAATGCTTGGTTATACAGCATACGCAGAGACTATATCGGTTTATGGTACAGAGCAAGTATTTACTGATGGAGATGATACTCCTTGGTCAAAGGCTTTCCTTGCATCTGCATATGCATCACGTGGTCTTAAAATGAGATTCACATCTGGTACTGGTTCAGAGGTTTTAATGGGCTATGCTGAAGGTAAGTCAATGCTTTATCTTGAAGCAAGATGCATAATGATCACAAAAGGTGCTGGAGTTCAAGGATTACAAAATGGTTCTATAAGTTGCATTGGTATACCAGCAGCTGTTTCAGGTGGAATAAGAGCCGTACTTGCGGAAAACCTAATAACTTCAATGCTTGACATGGAAGTTTGTTCAGGAAATGATCAAACATTCACACATTCAGATATAAGAAAAACTGCAAGAACTATGATGCAATTCCTTCCTGGAACAGACTTTATATTCTCAGGATACGGTGGAGTTCCTAATTATGATAATATGTTTGCAGGTTCTAACTTTGATGTTGATGATTATGATGACTACCTTGTACTTCAAAGAGATTTAAAGGTTGATGGAGGGCTCAAACCAGTAAAAGAAGCAGATGCAATTGCTGTTAGAAATAAGGCTGCTAAAGTGCTTCAAGGAGTATTTAAAGAAATGGGATTACCACAAATAACTGATGAAGAAGTTGAGGCCGTAACATATGCACATGGAAGTAAGGATGTTCCAAACCGAAATGTTGTAGAAGATTTAAAGGCTGCTCAAAGTATACTTAAAAATGGAATTACAGTTCTTGAAGTAGTTAAAGCTCTTTCGAAGAGTGGTAATGAAGATATTGCAGAGAGAGTTCTAAATTTGGTTAAACAAAGAATTGCTGGAGATTATTTGCATACCTCATCTATTTTTGACGATAAATTCAATGTAATTACCGCAGTAAATGATCCTAATGATTATATGGGACCAGGAACTGGGTATAGGCTTGAGGGAGCAAGATGGGATGAAATCAAAAACATTAATCAGGCTCTTGATCCTAATAAAATGTAGTTAGAGGAGTGATGTGATATGAATGTAATGTCTAATGAAGAATTAATCAAAATTATAACCAATGAAGTTGTTAAAAAATTACAATCACAAGGCAATTCGCTTGAGGGTACAACAAATAATAAAGTAGATACAACGAATTCGAAATTAGAGCTTATTGAAGTAGGAGTTGCAAAACCGGGAACAAGAAGTGATGAAGTTGTTATAGCAGTAGCTCCTGCATTTGGAATTTATCAGACAAAAACTATTGTTGATATTCCACACAATGAAGTACTTAGTGAACTTATGGCAGGAATTGAAGAAGAAGGTGTTACTTCAAGAGTTATTAGAGTAACTCGTACATCGGATGTTTGTTTTATGGCTCATGATGCAGCAGTTTTAAGCGGCTCAGGAATTGGTATTGGCATTCAGTCAAAAGGAACAACTGTTATTCATCAAAAAGACCTTGAGATGCTAGAAAATCTTGAACTTTTCCCACAAGCTCCATTAATTACAAGAGAGACTTTTAGAGCAATTGGGAAAAATGCTGCTAAATATGCAAAAGGTGAGTCACCAGATCCTGTTCCTACATTAAATGATCAGATGGCAAGGCCTAAATATCAAGCAAAAGCAGCAGTTCTTCATATCAAGGAAACACAGCATGTTGTGCCAAATGCAAAACCTATGCAGCTTAAAGTTGTATTTAAGTAAGGGGTGAATTATATGGATGATAATATGAATATTGAACAAATAGTAAAAGAAGTTATGAAAATGATGAACAATGAACCCAAAACACAAGAAGTTAAGGTAGCAAGTAATAGTAATCCTAAAAAATTAACACTTAAAGACTATCCATTAGCAATAAAGAGTAAAGAACTTATTAAAACGAAAAATGGTAAAGGGCTTGACGACATAGATGTTAAAAGTGTGCTTAGTGGTGATGTTAAAGACGATGATATAAAAATTACTTCAGAGGTTCTTTTATATCAAGCACAAATTGCAGATGAGGTTGGAAGAGTTCAGTTTGGTAAAAATTTAAGAAGAGCTGCTGAAATGGTTATAATTCCAGATGCAAGAGTTCTTGAAATTTATAGTGCACTCAGGCCTTTTAGATCTACAAAGCAGGAGTTATTAGATATTGCAACAGAACTTGATGATAAGTATAATGCCACAATAAATGCTACATTAGTAAGAGAAGCCGCTGATGTATATGAAAAAAGAAGTAGGCTAAAAGTTTAAGAGGTGATTGGTTTGAAGTTTATTGCAGGTGTAGATGTAGGTAATTCTACAACAGAAGTAGCTATTGCGGATATTGAAAATGGTCTAAATTTTGTTTCTAGTAGTTTGTCTAAAACTACAGGAATAAAAGGAACTTTAGATAACGTTGTTGGAATTTTAAATTCATTAACTGACGCATGCAAGAAGATTAATATAGAATTATCTGCATTGGATTCCATATGTATCAATGAGGCAACGCCTGTAATAGGTGATGTAGCAATGGAAACAATTACAGAAACAATAATAACTGAGTCAACTATGATTGGACATAATCCAGATACACCAGGTGGGCTAGGTATTGGTATTGGTAAGACTGTGTATATTGATGAAATAGTAAATTTACACAGTATGGAAGATGTAATTTGTATAATTCCAAAGTCAGTAGATTTTGAAACTGCTGCTATGAGAATTAATAATGCACTTGACAATAATGTAAAAATTAATGGACTTATTGTTCAAGCAGATGATGGTGTTATTATTTCTAATAGGCTAAGGAAAGTTATCCCGATTGTTGATGAAGTTTCCCTTATAGAAAAAGTACCTATGGGAATGATAGCAGCTGTCGAGGTAGCGTCGCCAGGTTCTAACATAACAGTACTTTCAAATCCCTATGGCTTAGCTACAATATTTAGCTTAACCCCAGATGAAACAAAGCATATAATTCCTGTTGCAAGGGCTCTGATTGGAAATAAATCAGCTGTTGTAATTAGGACACCAGAGGGAGACGTAAAGGAAAGAACGATCCCTTCTGGTAATCTTATTTTATTTGGAAAACAAGAAAAAAAAGTTGGCATCGAAGAAGGTGCTGTTAAAATAATGAAAGCGCTAAGGGATGCCTGGCCAATAAATGATGTGGTCGGTGAGAGTGGAACAAATGTTGGAGGAATGATTGAAAGAGTTAAGCAGGTCATGGGTCAATTAACTAAGCAAAAAAGCTGCGAAATAAAAATTCAAGATATTCTAGCAGTAGACACGTTTGTACCTCAAAAGGTAAACGGAGGTATAGCAGGAGAGTTTGCTTTAGAAAATGCAGTCGCACTAGCAGCAATGGTTAAAACAAGTAGATTGCCTATGGAAAGTATAGCAAGAAAACTTGAGCAGGAGACAGGTATTAAGGTGATTATTGGTGGAGTTGAAGCAAATATGGCAGTTCTTGGAGCATTAACTACTCCAGGTACGGACAGACCAATGGTAATACTTGATTTAGGTGGGGGATCAACAGACTCTGCATTTATAAGTAAAACAGGAGATGTAAAATCTATTCATCATGCAGGGGCAGGAGAGATGGTAACAATGCTCATAAACTCAGAGCTTGGAATTGATGATTATAACCTGGCTGAGGATATCAAGAAGTATCCTCTTGCGAAAGTTGAAAGCTTATTTAATATAAGGTATGAAGATGGTAGTGTTTGTTTTTTTCAAAAGCCGCTTAGTGCTTCTATATTTGCAAGAAACGTTGTTGTAAAAGAAAATGAGATGGTTCCAGTCCATTCAAAACATTCAATTGATAAAATAAGAATTGTTAGACGCGAAGCTAAAAAGAAGATATTTATAACAAATGTTGTAAGAGCGCTTCAAGACATAGCACCAGGGAATAACCTTCGCGCTATTGAGTTTGTAGTACTCGTTGGTGGATCAGCACTTGATTTTGAAATACCTGAGATGATATCTGATGAGCTTTCTCATTATGGCATAGTTTGTGGAAGCGGTAATATAAGAGCAAAAGAGGGCCCTAGAAATGCAGTAGCAACAGGTCTTGTAATATCTTACTACAATAGCTTGAAAGGAATATAAAATGGAGAATAACAGTAGACCTTGCATTGTTGTTGTTACAGATAAACCAGATATTAATATACTTAAGCATATACTCGCAGGAATTGAAGAAGAAGGTATCCCATATGAAGTTGATGTAGTTAATGGTGATGAACTTTTAAAAATCACTCATAAGGCTGCAGTGTATTCAAGGATGGGGGTCGGGATAGGAATAAAACAAAATAGAGTTTTGCTACACTTTAGCAAACTTAAAATTGATAAACCAATTCTCGACGTCAACTTGAATGAAAATATTAAAGATACTGCAAGAAATATTGGTAATAATGCTGCAAGATTATATAAAATAATGCCTTTTAAAAATATGGGCGAGGGTATTATGTCAGCATTAAACCAGAATTTCAGCAGGGAGGAAAACATATGAGTAAAGAGGCGCTTGGGTTAATTGAAACAGTAGGATTAGCTGCAGCAATTGAAGCAGCGGATACTTGTATGAAATCAGCAAATGTTGAGCTCATAGGGTATGAATTGACTAAAGGTTATGGCATGGTTACAGTTAAGATTAAAGGTGACGTGTCAGCAGTTAAAGCAGCAATTGAGTCGGCTAAAGTAAGTGCATCGGATGTAAATACAGTATATGCAACTCTTGTTATACCAAGACCTGTTGATAAATTAGATTTAATGATTGAATCTAGTAATACTATTGGATTAGAAAATAAATTTGTTGGCAAAAAAGAAACAATAGAAATTCCAGAAGAAATAATAAATGAAGAAGAAGTGAAAATAGTAGAGAAGCAAGCTTTAGTAGAAGAATCAGTTGTAGTTGTTAATTCAATCATTGTGGATGGAGCAGTGCAGGAAACACCAACAGAGGGAATTTGTAATTTATGTTATGACCCTAAATGTAGTAGGAAGAAGGGAATGACTAGAAAGGCATGTATGCATTATAAGGATAGTGAAGGTGATAAGAAATGAATGAATTTGATGATGCTCTTTTAAAGGATATAGTTGAGGAAGTTTCAAGGAAATCATGTATTAAAAATAGAGAATATGTTATTCCGGTTGGAGTGTCAAGTAGGCATATTCATGTGACCAAGGAAGATCTTGAGTTTCTATTTGGAAAAGGATATGAGCTTACTGTAAAAAGCAAAGTTAAACAAATAGGTCAGTTTGCAGCAAATGAAACTGTTACATTAGCAGGACCTAAAGGAAGCTTAATTAAAGTTAGAATACTCGGGCCTATAAGAAAAGAAAGTCAGATTGAAATATCACTTACTGATTCCTATACACTTGGAGTAAAGGCCCCACTTAGAAATTCTTCAGACATAGTAGGGTCAGAAACACTTAGTGTAATTGGACCAAAGGGAATGAAAATTTTTAATGAAAAAGTAATTGTTGCAACTAGGCATGTTCATATGTTACCACGCGACGCAATAAAATTTGGAGTTTCGGATGGTGACTTTGTTGACATTGAAACTAAAGGGCTTAAAGGTATTATTTTGAAAAATGTACTTGTTAGAGTTGGTAATAATTCAGTTTTAGAGGTTCATATAGATACTGATGAGGCAAATGCAGCAGAAATAAAAAATAACGGACTCATTAGGATTGTGGGGTTAAGTAGATAATTATGATGGAGAAAGCAAATGATCTTATATTGCAAATGGAGAAATGTATAGCTAATGAGAATCCAATAAAAGTAGAGGGAAAGCTTAAGGTTGGAGTTGATCTTGGAACTGCGAATATAGTTATTACAGTACTTGATTCTAATGATATTCCGGTTGCAGGAGCAATTTATCCAGCAGATGTTGTACGTGATGGAATAGTTGTTAATTTTGTAGAGGCAGTACAAATTATAAGAAAGCTTAAAGCTCAACTTGAAAAGCAACTTGGGCGTGAGCTTATATATGCAGCAACTGCAATCCCACCAGGAATTATGGAAGGTAATGTACGAGTTATTAAGAATGTAGTTGAAGGTGGGGGTTTTATTGTTACAAATGTACTTGATGAGCCAACGGCGGCAGCTAATATATTAAATATTAACTCTGGAGCAGTTGTGGATATTGGTGGTGGTACTACAGGGATTTCGATATTAAAAGATGGAAAGGTCATCTATAGTGCTGATGAGCCAACAGGTGGAAGACATTTAACACTTGTGACTGCAGGCGCTCTAAACATGGAATATGAAGATGCAGAGAAATATAAAAAAGACACTAACAATTATAATATGGTGTTTACAATGGTTAGGCCAGTAATTGAAAAAATGTCATCAATTATACAAAAACATATAAAAGGTTACAATATCGATACAATATATCTTGTTGGGGGTACTTGTTGCCTTAAGAATATTGAAAAGGTTGTAGAGGAGTACACTGGGGTTAAAACTGTTAAAACGTATAATCCACTTCTAGCAACTCCACTCGGAATTGCAATCAGCGTAAAGTGAGGTGATATAGTTGAATCTTGAGGAGTTAATAAAAGCAATTACAATTCAAGTATTAGGTATGGTTAACAAGAAAGTATTAATTTTTATCTCAGGTGGAGTAGTAAATATTGAAGAAGAGTTTGATGTGCTAAAGGGGTTTAATAATTTAAAGTATAGCGTGATTTTATCAGATACTGCAAAGGAAGTAATTCCTAAGCAATTTATTGAAGGTTTAAATGCAATGTTGATTGAAGATAAAAAATCAATGGTGAAGATTATAAATGAATCAGATTTTATATTAATACCTGTTATGACAAGAAATATACTTGTGAAAACAGCGCTTGGAATTCGAGATACATTTATTACAACAGGAATTTCAGATTCAATTATGAAAAGCAAAAAAATAATTGTAGTAAAGGATAGTTTTGATCCTGATAACCCAGTTAATATTTCACTCGGTTATTCACAAAATGTTTCATATAATGAAATGATAAAAAATCATATAAAAACAATAGAGAGCTTTGGGGTAACATTTATTAATGCAAATGAACTTAAAAAAGCTATAGACGAATTGATTAGAATAGAGGACAAAGTACCGGCACAAATTATTACACATAAAAAGGTTATAAACAAAGAAGAACATATAATTAAAGAAATGGATGAGATTACATTAGAAGGAATTATTACAAAGACTGATTTGCTACCTCTTGGGGGCTGCAGGAATATAAAAATCGCGAAAAAGGCAGTTATTACACCGCTTGCAAAAGATTATATAGATTCAGAAAATATTGAAATAGTTTATCTTGATTAAGGGGTGAGTATATGTTTTTGGCAAAAGTAATTGGGACACTTGTTTCTACAAAAAAAGATGATAGATTGATTGGAAGCAAGCTTTTGATAATTAGAAAAATTAATGAACATGAAGAAGAAGAGAAAGACACATTAGTTGCAGTTGATACAGTAGGTGCAGGAAATGGTGAAATAGTACTTGTAATTACAGGTAGTGGAGCAAGACTTTTAGAAGATAATAAAGATACACCAATTGATACGGCTATAGTAGGGATTGTAGATTACCTTGAAGTAAGTAAATAATAATTTAAACTCCAATAGGAGATGAATTTATGAAAATATATACAAAGACGGGGGATAAAGGTCAAACAAGTTTGCTTGGAGGAAGCAGAACTTCAAAATCTGATTTAAGGGTATGGTCATATGGAACATGCGATAGTGCAAATTCGACCTTAGGTTTTGCAAGAAGTTTTATAAAAGATGAAGAGATAAAGACAATAATATTCAAAATTCAAAAAACACTTTTTGAAGCAGGGGCAGAACTTGCATCGCTTGGTACTGATAAATTTAAGGAAAGAATAGTTAAAGAAGATATAGATTATTTAGAAACAGTAATAGATAAGTTAGACATGATTATCCCAAAGCTTAATAGTTTTATAGTTCCTGGTGGAACAATTGAATCGGGTGCTCTTGATGTAGCAAGAACTAAGGTACGCGAAGCGGAGCGATATATAGTGGAGCTTTGCGAGAGTTATGATGTTAGTGCTAATTTATCAAAGTATTTTAATAGATTATCAGATGTTATATACACTATAGCAAGATATGAGGATTATAAAAATGTATTGGTAAAGGTTAAAGCAAATGTAGCAGAAGCACTAGGTCAAAAAATCTATAGAGAAGGTAGTGAGAAAATGAATAGTGAGCTTAGTGAAAAGATAATAAAAAGTTGTATAAAAAAAGCAATGCAAATAGAAGTTCCAATGGTGATTTGGGTCATGGATGAGCATGGAAACCCTGTAATGTTTGAGAGAATGGATGGATCACTTCTTGCAAGTATTGAAATTGCAAAAGGAAAGGCTTATAGTGCAGTGGCATTTAAGTTACCTACACATGAACTTAATGAACTAGCAAAAAACGGAGAACTTTATGGTATTAATAACCTAGAAAACGTTATTACGTTTGGAGGCGGATATCCGTTAAAGATAAATAATCTTATAGTTGGAGCAGTTGGTGTAAGTGGCGGAACAGTTGCACAAGATATGGAAGTTGCGACCTATGCGGTTAAAAAGTTTGAGGAGATGATAAGTTATGGAGATCAAAAATGATGAAATATCAGCAATGGTTGAAAAAGTACTTCAGGAAATGAACAGGAGAGATCTTAACGTCTCTGAGAGTGATGGTGTTTTTGATGATATGGATGAAGCAATTGAGGCTGCATCAATTGCGCAAAAAGAGCTTATATGTATGAGCATTTCACAAAGAGAAGAGCTTATAGCTGCAATGAGAAAAGCTATACTTGATAACGCTACTAAAATAGCAGCTATTTGCGTTGAAGATACTGGAATGGGAAGAAAAGATCATAAGTATTTAAAACTTAAACTTGTGGCTAATAAAACTCCTGGAACAGAAGTGCTTAAAACAATGGCAATATCAGGTGATAAAGGATTAACACTTATAGAAATGGGACCATTTGGAGTAATTGGTGGAATAACACCTTCAACCAATCCATCAGCAACAGTTATGTGTAACAGTATTGGAATGATTGCATCAGGTAATGCGGCTGTATTTTCTCCACATCCAGGAGCAATAGAAAGTTGTCTTATTTCAGTAAGAGTTCTTAATAAAGCAATAACTGATGCTGGTGGCCCTAGAAATTTAATTACAACGTTAAGGAAACCATCACTTGAAAGTACTGATCTTATGATAAATAATCCTAAAATAAGACTTGTAGTTGCAACTGGTGGACCTTTTATTGTTAAGAAAGTGTTATCATCAGGTAAAAAAGCAATTGGAGCAGGAGCAGGTAATCCGCCTGTAGTTGTTGATGAAACAGCAGATATAGTGAAAGCTGCAAGGGATATAATCGCAGGTTGTTGTTTTGATAACAATCTTCCATGTATAGCAGAAAAGGAAGCAATTGTTGTAGAAAGTGTATATGAAAGATTAATAACAGAGATGCTTAAAAATGGAAATGTATATGAATTAGATGAGCAGCAAAAACAAAAGGTTCTAGATGTAGTAATGAATAAAACCGAAAAGGATGGAAAAATAAAATATGGAGTTAACAAAAACTTTGTTGGTAAAGATGCATCAGTTATTTTAGCAGCAGCTGGAATAGAGGCTCCTAAAGGTGTTGAATGTTTAATTTGTAGAGCTGAGAATTTACATCCATTTGTGCAAGAAGAGTTAATGATGCCAATACTAGCAATTGTTAAAGTTAAAGATGTTGATGAAGCAATAAACACAGCCGTATTAGATGAACATGGGAATCGACATACTGCTATGATGCATTCAAAAAATATTGATAACCTAACTAAGATGTCAAGACTTATAGATACTACGATATTTGTTAAAAATGCACCATCATATGCAGGAATAGGTTTTGGAGGAGAAGGTTGGACAACATTTACAATAGCTGGGCCAACAGGTGAAGGTATTACAAATGCTACATCATTTACTAGGCAGAGAAGATGTACAATGGTTGATTCTTTTAGAATCATATAAGGAGGGTTTAATATGGAATTATTAGACCAAATATATAAAGCCGGAGTTGTAGGAGCAGGGGGAGCTGGCTTCCCAACTCATATTAAATTAAAATGTAATGTTGAATATCTTTTGGTTAATGCAGCAGAATGTGAGCCACTTATTCAAACTGATAAGTATATTATGCGCCATAATGCAGATGAAATAATAAAGTCACTAAGTTTTATGGCACCACTGGTAGGAGCAGATAAAGTTATAATTGCAATTAAAGGAAAATACGAAAGAGAGATACAAGCTCTTCAAAGTGCAATAAAAAAGCTCGACTCAAAAGTTGAACTTTTTTATCTTAAAAGTATTTATCCTGCAGGTGATGAACAAGTTATTGTATATGAAGTTACTGGCAGAGTAATTCCACCTGGAGGAATACCACTAAATGTTGGAGCAGTGGTGTCAAACGTTGCAACAGTGTTAAGTATATATGATGCAACGAGAGGCAAGAGTGTTACCGATAAAATAATTACTGTAACTGGTGAAGTAAATAATCCAACACTATTATCAGTTCCAATTGGAACTCCGGTTTCAAAATGTATAAAAGCTGCAGGTGGTTTAAATATTAAGGATTATTGTGTAATTATGGGCGGTCCTATGATGGGAAGAATTTTAACATCAGATGAAGTAGAGAAAAGAAGTATAACTAAAACTGATGGTGGAATAATAGTACTTCCTGCAGATCATTATATTAAAGAAAGAAAATCATTATCTGTGCAGCACATAATTAATCAAACAAAATCAGCATGTATTCAGTGCTCATATTGCACGCAAATGTGTCCAAGATATTTACTGGGTCATCCACTAAGACCACATAAAATTATGAGGGCAATTTCAATGTCACTCGATCACTCAGAGGAAATTTTTAAAGAAGCCTTAATATGTTCTGAATGTGGAATATGTGAAATGTACGCTTGTCCTATGGGGATATCTCCAAGGCAAGTAAATATAATGATAAAAAATGAGTTAAGACAAAAGGGAGTTAAGTTTAATACAACTTTAAAAATAATCCCAGATGAACAAAGAGATGGCAGGCAAGTCCCTGTATCAAGGCTTGTACAAAGACTTAACTTAGGTAAATATAAAGATATAAAATTTGATGATGACGCAATTGAGGTAAAGGTTAACATTGTGACCATACCATTAAAGCAACATATAGGTAAATCCGCTACTGCAATTGTAGCAGTGGGCGATGAAGTTAATAAAGGACAACTAATTGGCGAAGTTAAGCGGGAGGATATGGGGGCTAATATTCATGCAAGTATTAGTGGAAAAGTTACAAATGTATCTGATTGTATAATTATTGAAAGTAGTGAGGTGATATTATGATTAGATCAATAGCATTAATAGAGCTTAACAGCATAGCAAGAGGAATAGCAGTAGCAGATGTTATGCTAAAGTCTGCAGAGGTAAGACTCTTATTTTCAAAACCTACTTGTCCAGGAAAATTTATAATACTAGTTGCTGGTGAAGTTGGGGCAGTAAAAGCTGCTCAAAAGTCAGGTGTTGATTATGGTGGGCAGTATGTTGTTGATGATGTTTTAATTGCTAATGTGCATCCTGATGTTATTGGCGCTATTAATTGTAATGCAACAATAGATAAAGTAAATGCACTTGGAATATTAGAATTCTTTTCAATAGCAGCGTCCATTGTAGCGGCTGATGCAGCTGCAAAAGCAGCACAAGTTAAATTAATTGAAATAAGACTTGGAATGGGAATTGGTGGTAAATCATATATAACTTTGACAGGTGACGTAAGTTCGGTTAAAGCCGCTGTTGAAGTAGGTGCAAATGCAGTAGCACAAACAGGAATGCTTTTAAATAAAGAAGTTATTGCATCTCCTAAAAAAGAAGTATTTAATAATTTGTTATAGTAAAATAATATTCTAAAATGAGTTATACTGAGCAGAGAAGTTGACGGATTGTTAATTTCTCTGCTAATTTAAATTAATGTTAAAATGAAGGAGGTAATTATTATGTCTAAAATTATTATGTCACCAGGAAGATATATTCAAGGAAGTGGAGAACTTAAAAAAATAAAGGACCATATCGAAGCCTTTGGAAAATCATTTTTAATAATTGGGACAGACAGAGCAATTAAGCAGACTACAAGCACAATTGAAACAAGCTTCAAAGAAAGTGGATGCAAGTTATCCTATGAAACTTTTAATAGAGAATGTTGCGTTGAAGAAATTGAAAGATTAATGAAAGTAGTAAAAGCTTCAAGCTGTGACGTAATTGTTGGCGTAGGTGGAGGAAAAGCTTTTGATACTGCAAAAGCTGTTGCATATTATTGCAAACTTCCAGTAATTATAGTCCCTACAATAGCCGCAACAGATGCACCATGTAGTGCATTATCAGTTATTTATACTAAAGAAGGAGTTTTCTCAAATTACTTATTACTCCCTAAAAATCCTGAAGTCGTATTAGTTGATACTGATATAGTTGCAGAGGCTCCAGTAAGACTTTTAGTAGCTGGAATGGGAGATGCACTTGCTACATATTTTGAAGCAAGAGCTTGCAAGGAAGGAAATAGAGGAAATATGTCAGGTGAAAAAGCAACACTTGCAGCTATGGCATTAGCGAAACTTTGTTATGATACATTATTATCAGATGGAGTACAAGCAATGGTCGCTTGTGAAGGTAATGTGTGTACTAAAGCGGTTGAAAACATAATTGAAGCGAATACTTATCTAAGTGGAATTGGTTTCGAAAGTGGTGGACTTGCAGCAGCGCATGCTATTCATGATGGATTTACAGTACTTGAAAAAACTCACAAGTTATATCATGGTGAAAAAGTAGCATTTGGTGCAATAACAGAATTAGTACTTGAAAATAGACCTCTAGCAGAAATTGAAGAAGCGATATTGTTTTGCAAGAGTGTTGGACTTCCATATACATTTTCAGATTTAGGAGTAGCAGATGCAACGACCAAGGAACTAATGAGTGTAGCTGTTGCATCTTGCGGTTCGGGAGAAACAATGATAAATGAACCATTTGTTGTTACTCCTAGGGATGTTTACGCCGCATTAGTGGCTACAGATGCACTTGGAAAAATGTATAAATAAGAAACATAAATTGCAATAAATCAAGTAGCAATATAAGATGATTTTTCGTTTAAGATAAGAACCTCATACTAAATTTAGTATGAGGTTCTTATCTTATTAAATATTATTTAATACCTGTTAAAGTATATGCAGTATATTCAAACTACATATTAGATAAGAACTCAAAGACTTCACCTAAATCAGGCAATTGAGCCTTAGGGTACACCTTAACCCACGCTACAATACCATTTTCATCTATTATGATATTAGCGCGCTCTGATATACCTTTGTCTTCAATAAAAATTCCATAATCCTGCGCAACCTTACCATGAGGCCAAAAGTCGGAAGGGAGTATTAAATTTTCAAGAAGTAGTGCAGCGGCCCAAGCTTTTTTACATGGAGCAGGATCAACACTAAAAGCAAGTGGGACTGTGTTAAATGTTTGGAATTTACCCCAATTGTTATCAAGGGCTCTTACTTGATCTGTGCAAACAGGGGTCCAGGTAAGAGGATGAAAGGAAAGTAATACTCGTTTACCTTTAAAGTCTGACAAACATACATTTTGGTAATTGTTATCTCTTAATGAAAAATCGGGTGCAATATCTCCTACTTTAATTAATTCCATAATTCACTCTCTTTCATATATATTTTTTAATTGGATTATTTTTATAATTCAATATAATTTATTATGTGCAACATAGAGATATTTATTTGAATTATTTTTACTATTATTTGTAAGAATTAAATCATCTCCTGGGTCGCTGCAATAGCTTCACAGAAGATGCATTGACGATTTCAGAAGGAGATTTATAATCCAACTGAAGTTTTCTATTTGTTAGGGTAGATATCCTCTGGGTAGATCTCTGGGGTATATAACAATTCTCAATTGTTATCCTCCCACTTATAGAAGTGGGAGACTTTCCTTTTGAAATGTCATTAAATCCTAGTATAATACATATGATCAATAAAGGATCAACATCTGTATTCATGTTGTTAATTTATTCATCATATGGTATATTATTTTATATAGACATTTTCATCCATCAGTTAATTACATTGTTTTGCAGTAATGTAATAGATGATGATGGTCAAATGCCTATTTTTTGTTATGATTTCAATTTATTAAAATATACTATATGAATACAATTAATTATAAAATACATAAATAAAATATACTCAAAGCTAAATATAAAAATTAAATGCAGATGGCTTTAAGGGTCTATTTAAAACAAGATAATAAGTAGAGGAGATAAAATATGATTGGAGTATCTAAATTATTATGTGGGGCTGTAAATTTTGGGGACAAATTAAGATATGTGAGCGGCGCAAGCCTTCAAAAAAATGGTGTTAGTGCTGGCCGTGGACCTGTTGTTGTATGGAATTGTACGAAAACTTGTAATTTAAAGTGTATACATTGTTATGCGAATTCAGACAGTAAAAAATATCAAGATGAGTTAAGCACTAAAGAAGCGCTATCTCTTATTGACGATTTTCATGATTTTAAAGTGCCAGTAATATTGTTTTCAGGAGGGGAACCTTTACTTCGTGAAGATCTATTTGAGCTAATAAAGCATGCGGGAGAGCATAAGATAAGAAGCACTATTTCTACTAATGGTACGCTTATTGACAAGGAGGTTGCAAGAAAAATTAAACAAAGTGAAGTAGGTTATGTAGGAATTAGCTTAGATGGTATTGGCTCAAGGCATGATGAATTTAGACGTACTAAAGGTTGTTTTGACAAAGCTTTAAATGGAATAAGAAATTGTAGGGACGTTAATCAGAAAGTGGGAGTAAGATTTACTATAAACAGCCACAATTATGATCAATTGGAGGACATATTCCATTTAATTAAAGAAGAAAAAATAAATCGTGTATGTTTTTATCATCTTGTTTATTCTGGAAGAGGAAGCGAGATGATGAAGGAAGATACATCCCACGCACAGTCCAGAGCTGCAATGGATTTAATAATGGAAAAGGCTATAGAACTCGGGGATAAAGTTGAAATTCTCACTGTAGATAATCATGCTGATACGGTTTACCTTTATTTACAAGCATTAAAAAAATACCCTCATTTAGCTGATAATATATTAAAATTGATGGAGATGAATGGCGGAAATAGGTCGGGTATTGCTATTTCGAATGTTGATTACCTAGGAAATATACATGCGGATCAGTTTACTCCACAATATACTTTTGGGAACGTTAAAGAAAGAGCGTTTAAAGAAATTTGGGAAGATACAACAAGTCCAATTATGAAGGGATTAAAGGATAGAAAAAATTTGCTTAAGGGTAGATGTAGTAAATGTAAATGGTTAAGCGTATGCAATGGTAATTTTAGGACAAGAGCTGAATCAGTGACGGGAGATTTTTGGGCATCGGATCCAGCATGTTATTTGAGTAATAAAGAAATTGGTGTAGAAGATGAAATTGGATTAGTTTAAAAAGGGTTAGACAAGATGGTAGGGGGAATAAAATATGATCATGTCATGGAATACAACTAATAAATGCAATATGTATTGTAAACATTGTTATAGAGAGGCAGGTATTCAAGCTGAGCATGAATTAAATACCGCTGAGGGTAAATCATTAATAGAGGAAGTGGCGAAGGCAGGATTTAAAATAATGGTATTTTCAGGAGGAGAGCCCTTAGTAAGGCCTGACATTTATGACTTAATAAAGCACGCAGTGAAAGTTGGATTAAGGCCGGTTCTTGGGAGTAATGGAACGCTTATAACTAAAAGAGCTGCTATGGAGTTGAAAAATGCAGGAGTTATGGGTATAGGAATTAGTTTAGACAGTCTTAATCCTAAAAAGCATGATGAATTTCGAAGTTACACAGGTGGATGGAGAGAAGCTGTAATTGGTATGAAAAACTGTAGAGAGGTCGGACTTAATTTCCAAATACATACAACGGTAATGAATTGGAATAAGGATGAAATACTTGATATAACCGATTTTGCGATTGGAATGGGAGCTGTAGCTCATCATACTTTTTTCTTAGTACCAACAGGGAGAGGAGCAGATATTGAAGAAGAATCATTAAATCCAGAGCAATATGAGTCGTTATTAAAGGATATAATGTTAAAACAAAAGGATGTAAACATAGAGCTAAAACCTACCTGTGCACCTGAGTTTATGAGAATTGCTAAGGAAATGGGAATGAACCCCAGGTTTAGTCGCGGGTGCTTAGCAGGAACTAGTTATTGTATTATTAGTCCTAGTGGAGATGTGCAGCCTTGTGCATATCTAAATATTCCAATTGGAAATGTACGAGAGACACCTTTTAGTGAAATTTGGAGAGATAATCATATATTTAAAGAATTAAGAACTATGAATTACAAAGGTAAGTGTGGGAGTTGCAACTATAAAAAAGACTGCGGTGGATGTCGCGCTCGCGTTGCATATTATAATGATGGAGATTACATGGCAGGTGAAGAATGGTGTTCATATTCTAACGATGATATAGGAAATATAAATTAATGGATAAAATAAATAAAAATTTACTTAATTTGATTCAGTCTAATTTCCCAATAGAATCAAGACCTTTCTTAAAAATTGCAAATGAGCTAAATATTTCAGAAAATCAGGTTATTGATATGATTAAGGACCTTAAAAATGATGGATATATTAAACGAATAGGTGGAATTTTTGATTCAAGAAAATTAGGGTATTCTAGTACCCTATGTGCAATAAAAGTTCCCTTAGATAGGATTACTGAAGTAGCAGATATTATAAATAGTTATAATGGAGTTACTCATAATTATATTAGAAATCATTCATACAATATGTGGTTTACAGTGATTGCTCCTTCAATAGTTGAGGTTAAAGAGTTCTTAAATGACATTAAGATTAAAACAGATATTAATGATATAATTGAGCTCCCTGTAGTGAATTTATTTAAAATTAATGTTGTTTTCAATATTAAGGAGTGATTATATATGTTAAGCTGTTTAGATATAAAAATTATTCGTATAATTCAAGAAGACCTGCCATTGGTACCAGAACCTTATAAAGAAATAGCTCAGGAAATTGGAATTACAGAAAATGAATTAATAGATAAAATTAAGGAATATTGTAGAAATGGTATTATTCGAAGATTTGGCACTATCTTAAATCATAGAAATGTTGGATTTAAGGCAAATGCAATGGTTGTGTGGATAGTTCCTAAAGAGCGAATTAAAGATGTTAGTAAAATCATGATATTATTTCCCCAGGTTAGTCATTGCTATCAGAGGTCTACATTTCCAGGGTGGCCGTATAATGTTTTTACAATGGTTCATGGAGAAACGAAGCAGGAATGCGAAAAAGTAGTTATGGCAATTGCAGAGGCGGTTAATATTAACGAATACGATTTGTTGTATAGTAGTAAAGAACTTAAAAAGGTTAGCATGAAATATTTTATAGAAAAATAATTTTAAATAGTATTAAAAAATCGTTGTTACATATGTGTAATAACGATTTTTTTATTATTTATGTGAGACCATTAAATTTTATTATGTTAAGGAGAATATATACAAATTATCAAAATAATATTAAGGTTGTGTATGTAATGAACGATATATCATTGTGTTAGTAAATGTATTACTAAAATCTTATGAAAATTAAATATAGTAGACAAATATGGAGATTATTGTATTGCTGTAAAGAGGTTTATTTCATCAATTAAAGCAATATATTATTTGAGGAGTGTAGATTAATGAAATTTTTTAATAATTTAAAAATGATTCAGAAATTAGTATCATCATTTTTACTTGTAGCAGTATTCCTAGGGTTAGTTGGATTTATTGGAACATATAATATGAAGAATATTAATACAAATGTTAAGGATATTTATAATGATGATTTGATAGGTGTTAAAGACTTAATTAGTATTAAGGCTAATTTACTACAAGTAAAAAGCGATACATTGTTAATTCTTGACCAAAAAAATAAAAATGATATACAAACACACAAAGATGATGTAACTAATATGAAAAATGTTACTATCATTCTTATCGCTGAGTATAAAGAAACGGTAAATACAGATCTAGAAAAAACTCAATTTGCTGAATTTGAAAAATTAATGACGGAATATCGTATTGCAAGAGATGAATTAATTGAAAAGGCAGTTTTAGGAGATTATAGAAAAGCATATGAACTCTTACCTGCTGCTGATAAAATAAGAGATGATATGTTAATGAGTTTAGATAAAGAATTGAAATTAAATGTCGATAAGGCAAAAGTTGATTATGATAAAAGTCAGTCATCATATAAAAGCGCATCAGTTCAAATTAATATAGTGATTGCCATAGGATTATTGGTTGCTATAGCACTCGGGTTAATAATTGGAATTGCAATATCAAGACGATTAAAGAAAGTATTAGTAGTTGCACAGGCTCTTGGAGAAAATGATTTATCAAAAACCGTTGATATTGAGAGTAATGATGAAATTGGTGTTTTATCAAAAGCTTTAAATAAATCTGTAGTTAACTTAAAGAGCTTAGTTTCTGGAATATCAGAAAGTGCTACTGATATTAGCGCTACTAGCGAGGAACTATCTGCTACAACAGAGGAAATATCGGCAAAAATGGACATTGTTAATGAATCAGTAAAGCAAGTATCGATAGGTTCAGAACAGTTAAGTGCCACAACGCAGGAAGTAAATGCTACTACAGAAAGTATTGCAGAAAATGTGTCGGATGTAACTTTAAGGGCAAATAAAGCAGTTGAAATCGCAAGTGATATAGAAGTAAAAGCAGAAAAAGTTAGAGAAAGAGCTGAAATTAGTGCTAATAATACGAACAAGTTATATGATGAGAAACAGGAAAGTATATTAAAAGCAATTGAAGATGGAAAAGTTGTTAGTGAAGTTAAAATAATGGCTGATGAAATAGAAAATATTGCAAGTCAGACAAACCTTCTTGCACTAAATGCGGCGATTGAGGCAGCAAGGGCAGGGGAACAAGGTAAAGGATTTGCAGTAGTTGCTGATGAAGTAAGAAAATTAGCTGAGGATTCATCAGATGCAGTTCAAAGGATTCAAGAGGTAACTTTAAGAGTTGAGGAGGCTTTTAGGAACATTTCTAGTAATGCTCAGGAAGTATTAGGTTTTATGGAGAATAAAGTTAAACCTGATTATAAATTATTTGTAGATACAGGTAAACAGTATGGTGAAGATGCAGTAGTGTTTAATAAGATATCTTCGAATATTGGAATTTCAATGGATACAGTAAATGAGACTGTGTCAGAAATTAAAAAGGCAATCGAAAATGTATCGGCTACAGCAGAGCAGTCAGTAGCTAGTACAGAAGAAATACTTGCAAGTGTTAACGAATCTGTTATGGCTATTGGGGAGATAACAAAAGCTTCTCAAGATCAGGCCATACTTGCAGAAAAGCTAAATAGTATGGTTCAAAAATTCAAATTGTAAATAAAATATTAGGAGAACAAGTTAGAAGAAAATGATATAAGTGAATTTTGCCATATGGAGTAGACAAATAAAGTCTACTCTATATGGCATTTTTTTATTGTTTTCAAACACATACATTGTAAATTTTCTATATAAAGCGTGTATTTTAACATATCATTTGAAAGACATTTTGAAAACATTTCTTATATTATTAAATTTTGTTAAAGTTAAACATAAATGTAACGATTATATGATATAATTAGTAAAATTTTTAATGATATTTAAAAATTTAAATATAAAAATATAAAAATATGAAAGGTTATAAATGTATATCTACCACAAAAAATTCAAAAAAATCAATCAGTGTAGTGTGTGCTACGTTAGATTAATCAGGAGTGATTGTTAATGAAATTCTTTAATAATTTAAAAATGATTCAAAAATTGGTATCAGCATTTGTTTTAATTGCATTGTTTATAGGTGTTGTCGGGTTTATAGGAATGTCTAATATGAGCAAGATAGATGTAAATCTAAAAAGTATTTACAATGATGATTTAAAAGGTGTTGAGGATGTTGTCAACATAAAGGCTAATCTATTAGAAATTAGAGGAGATTTATTGTTGATTGTTGATCCTTTAAATAAAAATAATTTATTAATAAATACAGGTAATGTTGCGGGGATTGAGGCCGTTAATAATAGGCTTATAACAAGTTATAAGCCTATTATTAAAACAAAATTGGGTAAGGAACAATTCATAAAATTTGAAAGCCAACTCCAGAATTATACTGCAGGCTATAATGAATTAATTAAACAAGCTAATGCAAGTGATTTTAAAAAAGCAAATTCACTTGTTGCAGGTCTTGAAACAAGTAGGACAGAGATGGTTACAACTATACAGAGTCAGTTAGATTTAACTAAAAATTTAGCAAAAGTTGATTATAATAATAGTCAAATATCATATAATAGCTCATATGTTAAAATTACAATAATAACTGTGCTAGGCTTATTTGTCGCAATTGCACTTGGGTTAGCAATTGCTATTTCAATATCAAGGAGGATAAAGAAGGTTGTGATTGTAGCTGAATCACTTTGCGAAAATGATTTATCAAAAACTGTTGATATTGACAATAATGATGAAATTGGTATTTTAGCAAAAGCTTTAAACAAGGCGGTATTGAATTTAAAAACATTGATTTCTGAAATATCAGAAAGTGCTACTGATATTAGCGCTAACAGCGAGGAACTATCTGCTACAACAGAGGAAATATCGGCAAAAATGGATCTTGTTAATGAATCAGTAAGACAAGTGTCTATAGGTGCAGAACAGTTAAGTGCAACGGCCGAAGAGGTAAATGCGACAACAGAAAGCATTGCGGAGAATGTGACGGGTGTAACTTTAAGAGCAAACAATGGAACAAAGATTGCAAGTGACATAGGCATAAAAGCTGAGAAAATCATGAAAAATGCAGAGGACAGTAATATTAATGCAAAAAAATTAGGTGAAGAGAAACAAGAAAAAATATTAAAAGCAATTGAAGAAGGAAAGGTTGTAAGTGAAGTTAAGATAATGGCAGATGAAATAGCAAGCATAGCAAGTCAGACAAATCTTCTTGCACTTAATGCAGCTATTGAAGCAGCAAGAGCCGGAGAACAAGGTAAGGGGTTTGCTGTGGTTGCAGATGAAGTTAGAAAATTAGCAGAAGATTCATCAGCTGCAGTTCAAAAAATTCAAGAGGTAACTTTAAGAGTTGAAGCTGCATTTCAGAATCTTTCAAGTAATGCACAAGAGGTGCTGAATTATCTTATTATTACAGTTACACCTGATTATATATCGTTTGTAGATACAGGTAAACAATATGGCACAGATGCCGCAATATTTAATGAGTTATCCTCCGATATAGGAACTTCAATGAATATTGTAAATGAAACTGTGTCAGAAATTAAAAAAGCAATTGAAAATGTATCGGCTACAGCAGAGGAATCAGTAGCTAGTACAGAAGAAATATTGGCAAGTGTTAACGAATCGGTTATGGCCATTGGGGAAATAACAAAAGCTTCTCAAGATCAGGCAATACTAGCTGAAAAATTAAATAGTATGGTTCAAAAATTCAAGCTATAAAACTAATATAAGTGAATTTTACCATATAGAGTAGACAAATAAAGTCTAAGCTATATGGTATTTTTTTATTGTTTTTATATGTATATATTGTAGCATTTTGTATAAAAATAGGATTTTAACAATATCATTTGGAAGCTTTTAATATATTATTAAATTTTGTTAAAGTTAAATGCAAATGGAACGATTATATTAGTGACTTAGAAAAAGTTTTAATGATATTTGACAATTAAATGTAAAACTATAGGAAAATATGAAATATTATAGATGGTTGTTTAAAAAATTAGAAAGATCAATCAGTGTAGTGTGTGCTACATTAGATTAATTAGGGGTGATTGTTAATGAAATGGTTTAATAATTTAAAAATGGTTCAAAAACTGGTGTCAGCATTTGTTTTAGTTGCATTATTTATAGGTATTGTTGGGTTTATTGGAATGACTAATATCAAAAATATCAATAAAAATCTTGAAAACATTTATAATATAGATTTAATAGGGATAAATGATATTTCTAATATCAAAGCGAATCTATTAGAAATAAGAGGAGATTTGTACTTAATACTTGATCCTATAAACAAAAGTAATATCCCAAAAAACAAAGAGAATATTCAACGGCTTGTGATAATAGATAATGCACTTATTGTAGAATATAAAACTACAATTACATCTGATTTAGATAGACAACAATTTGCGGAATTCGAAAAATTACTAGCTGATTATCGTACAAATAGAGATAAAGTAATTAAATTAGCTGAGTCAGGTGAATTTAAGAAAGCAAATGAACTTTCACCGACTCTTACTAAAATTAGAGTAGATATGTTCAAAGTTTTAGAAAAAGAGTCAAAACTAGCTATGAGTATGGCGAAAATCGATTATGATAATAGTAAAGTAACATATAATAGCTCATATGTTGAAATTACAATAATAACTTTATTAGGCTTATTTGTCGCAATTGCTTTTGGGTTAATAATTGCTATCTCGATATCAAGGAGGATAAAGAAGGTTGTTATTGTAGCTGAAGCGCTTTGCGAAAATGATTTGTCAAAAACTGTTAATATTTACAATGATGATGAAATTGGTATTTTAGCAAAAGCTTTAAACAAAGCGATATTGAATTTAAAAACATTAATTTCTGAAATATCAGAAAGTGCTACTGATATTAGCGCTACCAGTGAAGAACTATCTGCTACAACAGAAGAGATATCAGCAAAAATGGATCTTGTTAATGAATCCGTAAGACAAGTATCGATAGGTGCAGAACAGTTAAGTGCCACAACAGAGGAAGTAAATGCTACCACAGAAAGTATTGCGGAGAATGTGTCAGATGTAACATTAAAAGCAAACAATGGAACTAAGATTGCTAGTAACATAGAAGTAGACGCAGAAAAGATCAGTAAAAATGCTGAAATTAATGCGAATATTTCAAATAAAATATATGATGAGAAGCAAGAAAGAATATTAAAAGCAATTGAAGAAGGAAAAGTTGTTAGTGAAGTTAAAATAATGGCAGATGAAATAGAAAATATAGCAAGTCAAACAAACCTTCTTGCACTTAATGCAGCTATAGAAGCAGCAAGAGCAGGAGAACAAGGTAAGGGGTTTGCTGTGGTTGCAGATGAAGTTAGACAACTAGCTGAAGATTCATCAAGTACGGTTAAAAAAATTCAAGAGGTAACTGCAAAAGTTGAAAAGGCATTCCAAAATCTTTCCATCAATGCTCAGGATGTATTAGCCTTTATGGATAGTAATGTTAAACCGGATTATAAACTGTTTGTAGATACAAGCAGGAAGTATGGAACAGATGCAGTAGTCTTTAATAAGTTGACTTCAGAGATTGGAGATTCAATGAATATTGTAAATGAAACAGTTTCAGAAATTAAAAAAGCAATTGAAAATGTATCAGCTACAGCTGAGGAATCGGTAGCTAGTACAGAAGAAATACTCGCAAGTGTTAACGAATCAGTTATGGCCATTGGGGAAATAACAAAAGCTTCTCAAGACCAGGCAATACTAGCGGAGAAATTAAATAGTATGGTTCAAAAATTCAAATTGTAAATAAAATACAAAAAACCGATAAGAGCTTATAAATTTTATCGGTTTTTTATATAATGTTTCATATTATATGTAATATTTGTATTTGATATTTTATTTAAGATAAGTTACTATGTGAAAACATTATCAATGTCCTTGCTTTTTATAGATTATAATACATCATTTTTCTTAGTATATCTTATTTTGAAAACATGGTTACAGTTATTTATATAAATACTTATGATTTTGAACATAATTTGCTGAAGTATTAAACTGTAATAATTATGTTATAATATATAGAATGTATGAATCTGGTATGCTAAAGGGGGAATCACATAATGGATAAAATTGATAAAACTACATTAAAACATTTGGAGCAATATCCAGGTGTGAATAAAATGTTTAGCCCAATAAAGAGTACAAAAGTTTACGAACAAGTAATTGACCAAATAAAGAATATGATTGATCAAGGTATGCTTAAAAAAGGTGATAAACTACCTTCAGAGAGAAGTTTAGTGCAACAATTAGAAGTGAGTAGGGCTTCGATTCGGGAGGCTCTTCGGGCATTAGAAGTCATTGGACTTATAGATTGCAGACAAGGGGAAGGAAGTTATATAAAGGCAAGTTTTCAGGATAATTTATTTGAACCACTATCAATTATGTTTATGTTAGAGGGAAGTAATCAAGAAGAGATATGGGAGCTCAGAAAGATTATGGAGGTTGAGGCTGCAGGCCTTGCTTCAAAGAGAATAACGGATGAACAATTAATAGAGCTTAAGGAGCTTACACAAAAATTTATAAATTGTGATGATGAAGATATTAATTCTGAAATAGATAAAAAATTTCATTATAAGATTGCAGAATGCTCGGGTAATGTTTTAATTTTTGATATTCTTAAAACAGTTTCAACACTTGTAGATCATTTTATAAAGGATGCAAGAAAATTAATAATAGTTCATGAAGGAAATAAAGAAATTCTTTTTTCTCAACATAATGAGATATATTTAGCGATGGAAAGACATAGTTCCTCAGATGCCAGAAAAGCAATGAGAGAACATTTAGATTTTGCAAATAAGTATAAGAGCGAAAGGACAATATAATATTATTATAAAATCATGGGTGAGGGCAATAACGAATATTGCTCTCACCTTTAATTTTATAATAAAAAAAATAAACATTGTTAACTACTTAACAATTATAGAAATATTCTAAATAGTGTGTTACTATTAATCCATAGAAGGTCAGACCATACTACCAGTGATAAATCATAAATCTCTATACAAAATGTAGGAGGAATAAATATATGGAAATTTTAGTTTGTATAAAACAAGTTCCAGGTACTTCAAATGTTGAAGTGGATCCAGTTACAGGAGTTTTAAAAAGAGATGGTGTAGATTCTAAAATGAATCCTTTCGATTTGTTTGCATTAGAAACAGCTCTTAAAATTAAGGAGCAAAAGGGTGGACTAATTAAAGTTATAACTATGGGACCCCCTCAAGCAAAGGATGTTATTCGCGAAGCATATATGATGGGAGCAGACGAAGGTGCACTAATTTCCGATAGAAAGTTTGCAGGAGCAGATGTTCTAGCTACATCTTATACAATTTCCCAAGGGGTAAGAAAAATGGGTAAATTTGATCTTATATTATGTGGAAAGCAAACAACTGATGGTGATACTGCACAAGTAGGACCAGAAATGGCTGAATACCTAAATATTCCACATATTGCAAACGTCTTAAAAATAATAGAATTGAAGGAAAAATCAATTGTTGTAGAGATGGATATGGCAAATACTATAGAAGTAGCTGAGATACAATTCCCATGTCTTTTAACTGTAGACAAAGATATATATCAACCAAGGCTTCCGTCTTATAGGAAAAAAATAGCTACAAAAGATAGAGAAATAAAAATGATAACATTAAATGATTTTGAAGATAAAGATGAAAAAAAATATGGACTTAATGGTTCACCAACACAAGTTGAACGAATATTCCCACCAGATGTAAATAATGATCGTGAAACATGGACAGGTAGCGGTGCAGAACTTAGTTTAAAAATGGCAACAAAACTTAAAGAATTAAAATTCGTATAATGAATTAAATTATATAAGAAGGGTGGAATTCTAATGAGTAAATTAATTTGTCACCAAGAGAAAGTAAATGAATCAGTTGCTAAAGAACTAGTAAAGGTTTGTCCTTTTGGTGCTATTGAATATAACGATGGAAAAATAGAAGTTAATGCAGGATGTAAAATGTGTAAGATTTGTGTCAAAAAAGGTCCAACCGGAGTAATGGAATTTCTTGAAACGAAGGCAGTTCAAGTTGATAAGAGTTTATGGAAGGGTATAGGAGTATATGTTGATCATGTAGAAGGAGTTATACATCCTGTAACAATGGAACTTATTGGAAAAGCGAGAGAACTTGCAGCAGTTGTTAATTTCCCAGTATATTGTGTTTTCATTGGCCACAACATAAAAGAGAAAGCAAAAGAATTATTACATTATGGTGTTGATGAAGTATTTGTATACGATTACGAAGAGCTTAAGGATTTTAGGATAGAACCTTATACTGCAGCATTCGAAGATTTTGTAAATAAGGTAAAGCCATCATCATTACTTGTTGGTGCAACAACTATTGGTAGATCACTTGCTCCAAGAGTTGCAGCAAGATTTAGAACCGGACTTACTGCTGACTGTACAATACTTAAGATGAAAGAAAATACGGACCTTGTGCAGATAAGACCAGCTTTTGGTGGTAATATTATGGCTCAAATTATATGTCCAAATACAAGACCACAAATGTCTACAGTAAGGTATAAAGTCATGAATGCTCCTGAAAAAAATTGTGATGAGAAAGGTAAAATTACAATTTGTGAAATAGATAGGGCAAAATTAAGATCTAACATTGAGGTGTTAAAGGTTACTAAAAAAGAAGTTGAAGAAAACATTTCAGATGCAGAGGTAATTATTGCAGTTGGAAGAGCGTTAAAGTCAGAAAAAGATCTTGTTATGATACAGGAACTTGCAGACTTACTTAATGCCCAAGTAGCTGGAACAAGACCAACAATTGAAGCTGGTTGGATTGATGCTAAAAAACAAATTGGTCTATCTGGAAGAACAGTTAAACCTAAATTAATAATAGCTCTTGGAATTTCAGGTGCAGTTCAGTTTACAGCCGGAATGAACAGTTCAGAGCGTATATTTGCAATAAATAAAGATCCCAATGCATCGATATTTAATGTAGCTCATTATGGAATAGTGGGAGACATATATGAAATAGTTCCTCAATTGATCCAAAATATTAAAAACTCAGGAGCTGAATATTGTATTCGTTAATTTCTAACGATACTTAAGCACCAAACTTGATAATTAAAGAAGCGTAAAATATAATAGTTAAAATCGGGGAGGTAATCTTATGAGTTACAAAAAACTTGATGGTAAGGATATAGAGTTTTTAGTGTCTATATTAGGAAAAGATAGAGTGTTTACTGGTGATGATATAAACGATGATTTCAGTCATGATGAGATGGGTGGAATAAGTAAAATGCCAGAAGTATTAGTTGAGGTTCTTACAACTGATGAAGTGTCAAAAATCATGAAATATGCATCTGATAATGTTATTCCCGTTGTAGCAAGAGGTTCAGGAACAGGACTAGTTGGAGCATCAGTTCCAATATTCGGCGGAATAATGATTAATATGTCTAGGATGAATAAAATACTTGAAATTGATGAAGAAAACTTAATGTTAACACTCGAGCCAGGTGTACTTCTAATGGAGATAAGTAAATATGTTGAAGAGTTTGATCTATTTTATCCACCAGATCCAGGAGAAAAATCAGCAACAATTGCTGGTAATATAAATACTAATGCAGGTGGAATGAGAGCGGTTAAGTACGGAGTTACAAGGGATTATATAAGAGGACTTGAAGTAGTGCTTCCAAGTGGAGAAATACTTGAAGTTGGAGGAAAGGTAGTTAAGAATTCTACTGGTTACAGCATAAAAGATTTAATATGTGGTTCTGAGGGAACCCTTGGGATAGTTACGAAAATAATATTAAGACTATTACCACTACCAAAGAAAGCGGTATCATTATTAATACCTTTCCCTAATCTTGATATGGCAATAAACACAGTTCCTTTAATAGTTAAATCAAAAGCAGCTCCAACTGCTATAGAATTTATGCAAAGAGAAGTTATTCTTGCTGCTGAAGAATTCCTTGGTAAAAAGTTCCCAGATAATTCTTCAGATGCATATCTTTTATTAACTTTTGACGGTAATACTATAGAAGAAATAGAAAAAGCTTATGAAGGTGTAGCTAATATTTGCCTAGAGCAAGGTGCTCTTGATGTATTTATAACGGATACAGATGAGAGAAAAGAAGCTGTTTGGTCTGCAAGAGGAGCTTTTCTTGAAGCAGTTAAAGCAACAACAACTTATATGGATGAATGTGACGTTGTTGTTCCAAGGAATATGGTTGCCAAGTTCATTAATTACACTAATGAACTTCAAAAGGAATTTAATATAAGGATAAGAAGTTTTGGTCATGCAGGTGATGGTAACTTACATGTATATGTGCTAAAAGATGATCTTACGGATGAAGTATGGGATAAAAAAATTGCAGAAGTATTTGAAGCAATGTACAGCAAATCAAGGGAACTCAAAGGTTTAGTATCAGGAGAACATGGTATTGGATTTGCAAAAAAAACATATATGTTAGAACAATTAGGACCTGTGTATGTAGGACTTATGAAAAATATAAAATTAGCATTTGATCCTAAAAATATATTAAATCCAGGAAAAGTTTGTGAATAAAGCAGGGAATATCGTCAATGTCTTTTGTAGATATTGGCGATATCTTATATTGAATTTATTCACTTGTATGCTGGCTGCTCCGAAGAAGTAAGAAAATCAATTGAACCAGTCGTGGTTAGTATAGCAGGGTTAGATCGTTATGCCCAAATTATGAAATAAAGAAAATTGTATAAATCATTGAGTTGTTTTAAATATTGTGATAAGATTAAATAAAGTGGTAGTACCATACTACCATCTAATAATATTTCTATAAAAATTAATCAAATCAATTTATATAAAATGGTTCTTTATAAAAAATTTAATATGCAATTTTTCTATCAAGAAAACGATTTAATAAAGTAAAAGTGTAAAGGAGAGGGAAAGTATGAATATTATTTTATGTGTAAAGCAAGTTCCAGATGATTCTATTGAAATCCATTTGGATAATAAGACGAAAAAACCTAATTTAAATGGAGTAAGTTTGGTAGCAAATGCATTTGACACATATGCATTAGAGTTAGCAGTTCGTTTTATAGAAGCTAATGGAGGAAATGTTAGTGTGTTAAATGTTGGAGCAGATGATTCTTTAAATACATTAAAAAATTGTCTTTCTGTAGGAGCTAAAGAAGCATTCTCTGTAAAAGATGATTTATATGCAGATTTAGATGGTACTTCCACAGCGGATGTTTTGGCAGATGCTATTCATAAAATTGAAAAAGATAAGGGTGAAAAATTTGATTTAATTCTTTGTGGAAAGGAATCCACAGATGAAATTACTGGTCAGGTAGGAGCAATACTTGCTGAAAAATTGAAAACAAGTTTCGTTAGTAGTGCAATTGAAATCAATTTGAAAGATGGTGGCATGGAAGTTCATCAAGAAACTGAAGAAGGATATAATATAGTTTCTATAGAATCTCCAGCTGTAGTTACAGTAAGTAAACCAAATTATGATCCACGTTATCCTAGTATTAGAACTAAGATGGCAAGTCGTAAGGCAATCATTCCAACTTACAGTGCAGCAGAAATTGGAGAGGTAAAACAATCAAAAGTACGTTGTATTGAATATGTTGAACCTCCTAAGAAAGAGGCTGGTATCAAGATCCATGAGAAAGATGCGTCGCTAGCAGTAAGTGCTGCTATTGAGCAAATGAAAAAAGATAAAACAATCTAATTAAGGGGGAAAACGAAATTATGAAAGCATTATTGTTTATTGAAACAGATGGAGAAAAAGTATTAGGCGGAAGTCTTGAATTGATAAGTGCAGTAAAAGCATTAGATGCAGAAGGAACAGCTATTATAGTAGGTAACAGGGCTTTGGCAGATACAGTAGCAACTTTTGGAATTCCAGTTATTTTTACAGAAGCTTCTACAGACTGCGACACTTTGACAGAAGTTTTATCACAAATGGTTACGCAGCAAAACCCAGATATTCTTCTACTTGCAAATACAGCACTGGCTAAAGATATTGCACCACGCATTGCAGGACGTATGGAATTAGGATTTGTAAGTGACGTAATAGGAATGGATAAAACTGATGGTAAAGTTATATATACTAGACCAGCTTATGGTGGTACAATTTTAGAACATATTGAAGTAGATGGCACAGCTGTAGTTATAGTTAGAAATGGAACCTTTTCAAAACCAGAGGCTGCTTCAAATGCAGGTGTTACAGAGAAAAAAATAGAAATTCCAGCGAGTGTTGTTAGGGCAAAAATTATTGATACAGTAAAAGATATTTGTGAAACTGTCAATTTAGAAGAAGCACAAGTTATTGTTTCTGGTGGACGTGGAATGGGAAATGTAGAAAATTTTAAACTTGTTGAAGAATTAGCACGTGTACTTGGTGGTGAGGTAGGTGCAACAAGACCAGCAATTGAAGATGGATGGATTTGTCGTACACACCAAGTTGGACAATCAGGAAAGATTGTAGCACCAAAACTTTATATTGCTTGTGGTCTTTCTGGAGCAACACAACATACATCTGGAATGACAGGTGCTAAGTATATTGTGGCAATTAATAAAGATGAGGAAGCTCCAATTTTTGAAATTGCAGATATAAGTATTATTGGAAATGTAAATGAAATTCTTCCAGTTATGATTGAAGAAATGAAAAAAGTAAAAGCAAAATAAAGGCACTAAAGGGAGTATTTTTGTTACATTAGTCGCTGCATTACCATTTGGTAAAGCAGTGCAAGCATGATCTCCCTTTATTTTAATATCTGCAATGTAAATGTTTACTTAAAATTTGTATAAATGATTGAATTGTCTTAGATATTGTGATAAACTTAAATAAAGTGGTCATACCATAGTACCAATAAATAATATCTAGTAAGAAAAAGTTTAGAAAGGAAGGATTATTATGGTTAAGTATAATCAATTGACAGAAGAATTAATCTTACAATTACAGGGGGCAGCTCCAGGACATATTTTAACAGGTGATGATATCAATGAAGATTATTCTCATGATGAAATGCCTATATATGGGAAAAAAGCCCCGCAAGTTGTATTTATTGCACACTCTACAGAGGAAGTTGCTGCAGTAGTGAAAATATGTAATGAAAATAAGATACCAGTAACTCCAAGAGGAGCAGGAACAGGACTTGCAGGAGGAGCAGTTCCACTACTCGGAGGAGTTTTAATTGATATTACAAAGATGAATAAAATACTTTCTTATGACTTAGAAAATTTTGTTGTTCATGTAGAGGCAGGAGTACTTCTCAAGGATCTTGCAGAGGATTGTGCAAAACAAGGATTACTTTATGCTCCAGATCCTGGTGAAAAACTCGCTTGTCTAGGCGGAAACGTTGCAACCAATGCTGGTGGAATGAGAGCTGTTAAATATGGCGCAACACGTGATTACGTACGCGCAATGACAGTTGTTCTACCAACAGGAGAAATTACTAAGTTTGGAGCTACAGTATCAAAAACAAGTTCAGGTTACAGCCTTTTAAATTTAATGATTGGTTCAGAAGGTACCCTTGGAATTATTACAGAACTTACTTTGAAAACAATTGTAGCACCAAAGGAAGTTGCAAGTTTAATTATTCCTTTTGAAAATTTAGATGATTGTATTTCTGCTGTTCCTAAATTTAAAATGGAACACATGAATCCACAAGCATTGGAATTTATGGAAAGAGAAATTGTTTTATGTAGTGAAAGATATATTGGAAAGAGTGTATTCCCTCAAGTAATTAATGGGGTAACTGCAAATGCTTATTTACTTGTTACTTTAGATGCAAGTAGTGAAGATGAATTAAATGACCTTATTGAACAAGCAAGTGAAATAGTATTAGAAGCAGGAGCAATTGATGTTCTTGTAGCTGATACACCTTCAAAAATTAAAGATGCATGGGCTGCACGTTCTAGTTTCTTAGATGCAATTCTTGCAGAAACAAAATTATTAGATGAATGTGATGTGGTAGTTCCAATAAATAAAATTGCTTCTTATCTTGCGTTTGCAAATAAGGTTGGCGAAGAGTGTGGATTAACTATTAAGAGTTTTGGACATGCAGGAGATGGGAATCTTCACATATACCAATGTAGTAATGATTTAGATGAAGCAGAATTTAAAATAAGAGTTGAGAAATTCTTTGATATTATTTATAAAGAAGCAATAGATTGTGGCGGACTTGTTTCAGGAGAACATGGAATAGGTAGTGGAAAGATCAGCTATTTAGAAGAGTGCGTTGGAAAAGTAAATATGGAATTAATGAAAGGCATTAAAAAAACTTTTGATCCGAATTCTATTATGAATCCAGGTAAAGTATGCTCTCCAATAGATGGTGTCAACTAATAAAACACAATAACCAAACACTTTAAAAAAAAGAAAGGTAGGTAATTGATATGAATTTTATACAAGATGAAAATAACCAACAATTACAAGAAATGTATCGCGAATTTGCAGAAAAAGAGGTAAAACCAATCGCAAAAGAAATTGATGAAAATATGCGCTTCCCAGCAGAAAATATACCCAAAATGGCTGAAATGGGCTTGCTTGGAATTCCATTTCCTGAAGAATACGGTGGAGCTGGAATGGATACATTAAGTTATGTACAATGTGTAGAAGAATTATCTAAAGTTTGTGCAACAACAGGTGTTATTGTTTCAGCACATACAAGTCTTTGTGCAACACCAATTTTCACATATGGTACAGAAGAGCAAAAACAGAAATATTTAAAACCACTTGCTTTAGGTGAAAAATTAGGCGCATTCGGATTAACAGAACCTTCTGCCGGAACTGATGCATCTTTGCAAAAGACAACAGCTGTACTCGAAGGAGACCATTATGTATTAAATGGCAGCAAGATCTTTATTACTAATGCAGGATTTGCAGATATATATATTATTTTAGCTATGACAGATAAGAGTAAGGGAACAAAGGGTATTACAGCATTTATAGTTGAAAAAGATTTCCCTGGTTTTACTGTTGGAACTCATGAATTAAAGATGGGAATTAGAGGGTCTTCTACATGTGAATTATTCTTTGATAATTGCATAGTTCCAAAGGAAAATCTTTTAGGAGTAGAGGGTAAGGGATTTAGTCTTGCAATGGCAACTCTTGATGGAGGCCGTATTGGTGTTGCAGCGCAAGCTCTTGGTATTGCAGAAGGTGCAATAGAAGAAACTATAAAATATGTTAATGAACGTGTTCAATTTGGACGTACTATTTCAAAATTCCAAAATACACAATTTGAACTTGCTCAAATGCGTGCAAATACAGAAGCTTCAAAACTTTTAGTATATCAAGCTGCATGTGCAAAGGATAATCATGAAAGATTTACACATTTCGCTGCTATGGCAAAATTAGTTGCTTCTAGAAATGCAAGTGATGTAACAAGACGTTGTTTACAATTATTTGGTGGATATGGATATTCAAGTGATTATCCAATTGAAAGAATGATGCGTGATGCAAAAATAACAGAAATTTATGAAGGAACATCAGAAGTTCAAATGATGGTCATTTCTGGATGGATGGGTGTTAAATAATAGATAACTAAAGTTAAATAAAAAACAAATGAGGAAAAGTTTGTGAATAAAGTCAATAATATCGTCAATGTCTTTTGTAGATGTTGGCGATATATAATATCATGATGTAGTCGGTTTCACTACTGTATCTAATCTTACTAAGTAGAGGAGATAATAAAAAATGAATATGTATTTATTATTTTTTATAGCACTTATTCCTATTGTATGGCTAATGGTATCTCTTGGTGTTTTAAAAATGCCAGGACATAAAACTTGTTCAATTACGCTTGCAATTACAATAGCACTTGCGATTATCGTTTGGAAAATGCCAATAGGTCAGGCACTTACAGCAACAGTTGAGGGTGCATCAATGGCAATTTGGCCAATAATTGTTGTAATAATAGCAGCGGTGTTTACCTATAATCTTTCTATTCATACCAAAAGTATGGATGTAATAAAGGACATGATGACAGGAATAACAACTGATAGGAGAATACTCGTTTTAATTGTTGCTTGGGGTTTTGGTGGATTTCTCGAGGCAATTGCAGGTTTTGGTACAGCAGTTGCAATACCTGCAAGTATTTTAGCTGCACTTGGGTTTGATCCGATATTTGCAGCGATAATATGTCTTATTGCAAATACAACGCCAACAGCTTTTGGAGCAATAGGATTACCTGTAACAACTCTCGCAAAGGTTGCATCAATTGATCCAGTTACTTTAAGTTATGCTGTTGGTATTCAATTATTTGCGTTAATTGTAGTTTTACCATTGATACTCGTAATGCTTACAGGTAAGAGTGTGAAGGCGATAAAAGGAGTCGTGTTTATTTCTATTGCATCAGGTCTAGCTTTTGCAGTGCCAGAACTTTTAGTAGCAAAATATCTTGGAGCTGAACTTCCAGCACTAATTGGATCAATAATATGTATTATTGTAACAGTTACGATAGCTAAAGTATTCTATAAAAAAACTGCAGCTAAAGATGCAGTTAATATACCTGTAAAAAAGGCTTTATTAGCTTGGGTGCCATTTATATTAATTTTAGCTTTTATATTAATAACAAGTACTTTAGTTCCAGCAATAAACAAACCATTATCAGCTATAAAAACTTCAATACAAATATATACTGGTCCACATGCAAAAATCAGTACTTTTACATGGATTGCAAATCCCGGGACACTTATAATTATTGCAACATTTCTAGGGGGACTTATTCAGGGAGCTAAGTCGCGAGAAATAGTAAAGGTATTCACGGATACTTGCAAACAAATGTCTAAAACTGCAATTACAATACTTGCTATAGTTTCTTTAGCAAAGGTAATGAGTTATAGCGGAATGATAACATCTATTGCTGTGGTACTCGTTGCAGCAACAGGAGGATTCTATCCATTATTTGCACCGGTAATAGGAGCTCTTGGAACATTTGTAACTGGTAGTGATACTTCAGCTAATGTACTCTTTGGGCCGCTTCAAGTTGAGGTTGCAAGAAATCTTCATATGAGTCCTTATTGGTTAGCAGCAGCGAATACTGGTGGCGCGACAGCTGGTAAAATGATTTCGCCTCAAAGTATTGCAGTTGCAACGGCCGCTACTGGAATTGTAGGCGCGGAAGGTAAGATATTAAAGGCAACTTTGAAATTCTGTTTAGTATATGTGTTAATCTTAGGGTTGATTGTGTACTTTGGATCAAAATTCTTTACAATGTAGGGAGGAATAATAATGACTAAAGTTAAAATACCCTATTCAAAACGGTTTTTAGAAATTGAAATACCAGACAAAAATTTGGTGGCAATACTAGAATCAAAAGCACATGATTACAAAGTAGAAAGCACTCAGGAGGATATTGTAAATAAGGCATTAGATAATCCTATTGGAAGTGTAAAATTGGAAGAATTAGTTAAAGGTAAAAATAACTTAGTATTAATAACTAGTGATCATACAAGACCGGTTCCTAGTAAAGTAACACTTCCAATATTACTTAGGAGAATAAGATCAGCTAACCCTAAAATTGATATAACAATATTAATTGCTACTGGTTTTCATAGACCTACAACAAGGGATGAAATGATTAATAAATTTGGACAGGAAATTGTAGATAATGAAGTGATAATAAATCATGTATCTGAGGATTATAGTAATATGGTTAGCGTTGGAATTCTTCCCTCAGGTGGAGAGCTATTACTTAATAAAGTTGCAATGGAAGCCGAACTTTTAATTTCGGAAGGTTTTATAGAACCACATTTCTTTGCAGGTTTTTCAGGGGGACGAAAAAGTGTTCTTCCTGGAGTGGCATCAGCAAAGACAGTTATGGCAAATCATTGCTCCGAATTTATAGCAAGTGAGTATGCACGTTCTGGGGTTCTTTTAAACAACCCAATTCATAAGGATATGTTATATGCTGCGAAAAAAGCTAAGCTAGCATTTATATTAAATGTCGTTATTGACAGCGAGAAAAATGTTATAAATGCATTTGCAGGAGATAGTGAACTTGCACATGCTAGCGGATGTAAATTTGTAATGGAACTTGCATCTGTAAAAGCTGTTAAAGCAGATATTGCCATATCAACTAATGGAGGATACCCACTAGATCAAAATATATATCAGTCTGTAAAAGGCATGACAGCAGCTGAAGCAACTTGCAAGGAAAATGGTGTTATAATTATGGTGTCTGCTTGTAATGATGGACATGGTGGTCAGTCTTTTTATGACAATATAGCAAATGCCAGTAGTCCACGAGAAGTACTTGATAGGGTCATTAAAGTTGGAAGAAATGATACTGCGCCAGATCAATGGGAATTCCAAATACTTGCACGGATACTTGATAAATTTACTGTAATACTAGTTTCAGATATGTGTGACCCGCAGATGATAAAAAAAATGCATATGCAGCATGCATTCACATTTGAAGAAGCACTTGAAAGAGCATTTAAGATAAAGGGTAATGATGCTAGCATATCAATAATACCAGATGGAGTTTCAGTAATAGTAAGATAAATTTTAACATAGTAGCAAAAGAAAAGATGATTTTTGTATTATGAACTGTAAACTAGATATTAGACACTAAAAAAAAGTGACTAGTATCTAGTTTTATTATTTTTTGTTGTTATAATAGGATATATAGTAATATTACATAATTATAAAATAAAAGAAGATTAGTGTGAAATTAATAACGACAAAATATTAATAAAAATTTAAAATAACCTTGCAATTTTACATTTTTATGCTTAAAATTTAAGCTAAGAGATATTAATAAAAGTGTTAGAGCTGAGGGAGGGATTTAAATGAAAATTGTTCCGGTTGAAGAAGCATTAGGAATGGTATTATGTCATGATTTAACAAAAATTGTCCCGGGAGAGTTTGATGGTGTTGCATTCAAAAAAGGACATGTAATATCGGAAGAAGATATACCCAAAATGTTGGATATTGGGAAAAAAAACATTTATGTATGGGAAATTCAGGAAGGCATGATTCATGAAAATGAAGCTGGAGAAAGAATGGCAAGAGCGGCAGCTGGGAATGGAATAGTTTTCACTAAGCCTTCAGAAGGTAAAGTAAAATTGATAGCTAAATGTAAAGGATTACTGAAAATAAATATAAAAGCTTTAGAAAAAATTAATATGATAGATGAGGCAATGGTTGCAACTTTACATACTGATATTGTGGTAGATGAAGGGAGTGTGATTGCAGGTACAAGAATAATACCTCTTTTTATTGAAGATTCTAAAATAAAACAAATCGAGAGTATTTGTAAAGAAGAAGGACCCATCATTTGGGTAGTGCCATTAAAAAATATGAAGGTGGGTATTGTGACCACCGGTAGTGAAGTTTATAGTGGTAGAATATCAGATAAATTTGGACCTGTCATTAAAAATAAAATTAATGAAATTGGAAGTCAAGTTATCAAACAAATCATTGTAACAGATAGTGAGAGTATGATTGCAGATGCTATAAATGAATTACTTACACTAGGTGTTGACATGGTTGTTGTTACTGGAGGTATGTCAGTAGATCCTGATGATGTTACGCCGGCAGGAATAAGGAAAGCTGGAGCAAAGGTTATATCTTATGGAGCACCTGTACTTCCGGGAGCAATGTTTTTAATGGCATACATGGGTGATATACCTGTTCTTGGACTTCCAGGATGTGTTATGTACAACAAACGAACTGTATTTGATCTTATACTTCCTAAGATTTTAGCTGGTGAAAAGATAAAAAGGGGAGATATTACAAAGCTAGGTCATGGTGGGTTATGTGTTAATTGTGAAGTGTGTGATTTTCCAACTTGCAGTTTTGGTAAATGTTAATAAAGGGGCTGAGCCTTTATAAATGAAGGCTGTACCTTTTAAAATAAAAAAAGAAAAGGGGAGTTAAAATGTTAAAAAAAATACTGAATATTAATGGTCTTAAAAGAACAGTCATTGTTAGTCCAGAAATTTCACTCGCTGATGTTTTAAGAAAACAGTTATTTCTTACAGGAACCAAAGTAGGTTGTGGAAAAGGTGAATGTGGCGCATGTAATGTAATATTGGACGGTAAAGTTGTAAGATCATGTATAGTTAGAATGAAAAGAGTACCAGATGAAGCTGAAATAACAACAATTGAAGGAATAGGATCACAGGATGATTTGCATGATATTCAATTTGCATGGATGATACATGGTGCGGCACAATGCGGATTTTGTACTCCCGGTTTTATTGTAAGTGCAAAGGCACTTTTAGATCAAAATAATAATCCTACAAGAGAAGAAGTAAGAGCCTGGTTTCAAAAAAGTAGAAATGTTTGTAGATGTACAGGATATATTCCGCTCGTAGATGCAGTAATGGAAGCTTCAAAGCTTATGCGTGGAGAGGTTACAAGGAAGCAATTGTGGTTAAAGCTTCCAGAAGGTGCAAGTTTAGTAGGAACTGAGACAGTAAGACCTTCTGCTTGTGCAAAAGTAACAGGCACTTGGGAATTTGGAGCTGATCTTGGATTAACGTTACCAGAGGATACCCTCCATATAAAACTTGTTCAAGCTACAGTTTCTCATGCAAATATTATATCTATTGATACTACTGATGCTGAAACTATGCCTGGGGTATATAGAGTTTTAACTTATAAGGATGTAAAGGGAACAAACAGAATTAATGGTTTAGCCTTCCCATCAAATAAAGGTGATGGACTTGAAAGACCAATTTTAAATGACAAGAAAATTTTCCAATTTGGTGATGCAATTGCGATGGTACTAGCAGATACACCTACTCATGCAGAAGACGCAGCTAAAAAAGTTGTTGTTGAAATTGAAGAATTACCAGCATATATGAGTGCACCAGCTGCTATGGCAGAAGATGCTATTGAAATTCATCCAGGAACACCAAACATATATTTTGAAACAAAGGTTGTTAAGGGAGAAGAAACTGCACCGCTTATGGAAAGTTTACCATATGTTGTTGAAGATGATTTATATGTAGGAAGACAGCCTCATCTTCCAATAGAGCCAGATGTAGGATTTGCTTATTTTGATGAAGAAGGTAAACTAATAATTCATTCAAAGAGTATTGCATTACATTTCCATGCTCTTATGATTGCTGAGGGTATTGGACTTCCATTAGATAAGGTAATGATTGTACAAAATCCAACAGGTGGAACTTTTGGTTATAAATTTAGTCCTACAATTGAAGCTTTACTTGCTGTCGCTGCAATGGATACAGGAAAACCAGTATATTTAGAATTTAATATGTATCAACAAATCACTTATACTGGAAAGAGATCACCATTCTGGATGCATGTAAAATTAGGTGCAGATAAATCAGGAAAATTACAAGCACTAGAATCAGATTGGTCTTGTGATCACGGTCCTTATTGTGAATTTGGTGACCTTGTTACAACAAGGGGATCTCAATTCATTGGTGCCGGCTACAAAATAGACAATATTCGTGGATTTGGTCGAACTGTTGCTACAAATCATGGATGGGGTGCAGCTTTCAGAGGGTTTGGTTCACCACAAGCGTTATTTGCATCAGAACAAATGATGGACGAGCTCGCAATTAAGATGGATATAGATCCACTTGAACTTAGATATAATAATGCACTAAGAGAAGGGGAAGTAACTCCAAACGGTTGCAAACTTGATGTATATGTTATTCCACAATTGTTAGATAAAATTCGCCCATATTATGTTAAGGCAAAGGAAAATGATAAAGAAAAGAATAAAATAAGCGAGAATAAGAAATATGGTTCTGCTATATCAGTTCTTATGTATAGTTGTGGGCTTGATGGAGCAGATTCATCAGAGGCATGGGTAGAGATAACTAAAAAGGGTGTAACTGTTGCTAATTCATGGGAAGATCATGGTCAAGGAGCAGACATGGGAACACTTACCATGGCACATGAAACATTAAGAAAAGCTGGTTATGAACCAGAAGATATCAAACTTATATTAAATGATATGAACTTTACACCTAATAGTGGTCCTGCAGGTGGAAGTCGTTCTAATGTTCTTACAGGAAATGCTACTAGAGTTGCCTGTGAAAATTTACTTGAAGGACTTAAGAAAGATGATGGAACATACAGAAATTATGATGAACAGATTGCAGAGGGAAAACCAACAAGATATGATGGAAAATGGACTGCACCATGTACTGCGTGTGATGTTGAAACAGGGCAAGGTAACCCATTCCCAGTTTATATGTATGGAGTATTACTCGCAGAAGTAGAAGTGGATTTAGCTACTGGGAAAACTCATGTTGATAAATTAACATGTATTTCAGATGTAGGAACTATTATAAATAAACTTGTAGTTGATGGTCAGATACTTGGAGGACTTGTTCAAGGTATTGGTCTTGCATTGTATGAGGATTTCGAAGATCTTAAAAAGCATACAACACTTACTGGTTGTGGAATTCCTCAGATTAAAGATGTAACAGATGATATAACATTATTATATCTTGAGACTCCAAGACCACTTGGACCTTATGGAGCAGCTGGTGCTGGTGAAATGCCGTTATCATCTCCTCATTCAGCAATCATAAGTGCAATATATAATGCTTGTGGAGTTAGAATAACACACCTTCCGGCTTATCCAGAAAAAGTTCTTGCTGGAATTAAAAAATTAAATAAATAATTATTGTTTATTAGTGGAACCTAAAGTGAAATATAAAAAATTCATTTTAGGTTCCATTTAAAACAATATTGGAGGAATAACATATGGATTTAGAGAAACTTCTTTCCATGCAGAAGTTATGCATAAATGATAATCCTGCTACATGTGTTACTGAGTGTCCAATTCACGTTGATGTGAAAGGATTTATATGCGAGATAAGAAAAGAAAATTTTGAAGAAGCATATAGGATACTGAATAAAAGAATGCCATTTATTAATATAATAGGACTGGTTTGCGACCACCCTTGTGAAAATCTCTGCGTAACTAATATTAATGGAAATGCTATCTCAATTCATGAGCTTGAAAAGGCAGTTGTAATTTATGGAAGCATGGCAAAAATAAAAACACTTCCTATGCCTAAGATTGATAAAAAAATTGCGATTATTGGTGGCGGTATAAGTGGAATTACTTGTGCTTATGACCTTAATAAAAAAGGATATAGTGTTGATATATATGAAAAAGAAAATGAAATAGGTGGATCTCTTTTAAAAATGCCTGAAATAATACTTAATCCAGAACTAATTAAAGAAGAAATTATTAAATTAGAAGAGCAAGGCATTGAAATAAAATTAAACCAAGAAATTACTCCTGAAAAATTAAAAGGCCTCACTCTTGAGTATGATGCAGTTTTTATTGGCAGCGGAGAATGGAGTGAGAAATTAAACGTAAATGATGTGACAATGCAAACAGAAACTGAAAAAGTTTTTGCTGGTGGACGAATAGTTAGCGGATGTGAATCTGTTATACAGTCAGTACAAACAGGAAGATGCGCAGCAGTGTCTATAGATAGATTTGTATATAAAAAATCTCTTACTGCACTTAGAGAAAAAGAAGGGGCTTACAAAAGTATTCTTAAGGCAGATATAGAAAATGAGAAAATATCACCAAGAATAAAGTCTTTAAATGTTACGTTTACAAAGGAGGAAGCAATTAATGAAGCTCTAAGATGTGTTCAATGTGAATGCCATAAATGTGTTAAAGCTTGTGTTCATCTTCAAAGGGTGAAATTGGATCCTAAAGCATATATAAGAACCATAAACCAAAATGAACGTATTATTCTTGGAGATCATTATGCAAATAAAACAATAAATTCTTGCACAGAGTGTGGTCTATGTGGAGCCGTATGCCCTACTTCAATAAATATGGCAGATATAATTAAAGAAACAAGGACAAGTATGTTTTCTAGAAATAAAATGCCACTTTCAGCTCATGATTTTGCTTTAAAAGACATGGAATTTACTAATAGTAAATATTTTGAATTAATAAAACATCAACCTGGAAAAAATAATAGTAAGTATGTGTTTTACCCTGGGTGTCAACTAAGTGCCAGTTATTCAGAGTATGTTATTAAAGCATATAATTATTTAATGGAAAAACTTGATGGTGGGGTTGGATTATATTTAGGGTGTTGTGGGGCACCGGCTAAGTGGGCAGGTAGACAAGAACAATATGATAGTAGTATAGAAAAGATTAAATCAAATTTAGAAAAGTTAGGTAACCCTATTGTTATAACAGCATGCTCTACATGTTTTAGTAATTTTGTAGAGAGTTTAAAGAATATAAGAATTAAGTCTCTTTGGGAGATATTTGATGAAAAAGGGATTCCACTTGGTGCTAAATCGGGAAATGGTAAAACATTAGCAGTACATGATGCATGTACCACTAGAAATGAGAATGGGATTCAAGAGAGTATAAGAAATATTGCTAAAAGGCTCCATTATGAAATTGAGGAGCCAGAGTTTACAAAGGAAAAGACTAAATGTTGTGGTTATGGTGGGCTTGTATATTATACAAATAAGGAGTTTAGCAGGGAAGTGACTCAGGATAGAATAAAGGATTCGGATAAGGATTTCCTTGCTTATTGCGCTATGTGTAGAGATTTATTTGTATTAAAAGGGAAAAAGACATATCATATATTGGACCTTATATATGGGAGTGGTAAAGAGGAGATTTCAGACATGAAAGTTCCTACATTGTCAGAGCGGAGAGCAAATAGATTTAAGCTTAAGAAAGAATTATTAGATAATTTATGGGGTGAAAAAATGGAAATAAAGGATGAATACAACGACTTAAAAATAGTTATTGGACAGGAATTAAGAAATAAAATTGAAGATGAGCTTATTCTTGATGGAGATATTAAGAGCGTAATAGGTTATGCAGAGAAAACTAATGATAGTTTCTATAATCCAGAAAATGGTCACATTCTTGCATGGAAAAGGTTTGTAAATATAACATTCTGGGTAGAGTACCAAAAGGTAAATGATAGCTTTAATATTATTAATGCTTACAGCCATAGAATGCATGTAAAAGGAGTATAACTATGAAACAAGATAATAAAAACAAAAAAAGTGCATGGGTTTGTTCTAAGTGTGGAGGCAATCTTGAGGAAGGACCTGTGAAAGCAGAGTACCTTGGAGGAAATTTTGAAATTGAATTACTTGAGTGTCCTAAATGCAAAAATGTTCTAATAACGCAGGAGCTGGCAGCTGGTCAAATGCTTGAAGTAGAAAAGAGTTTGGAGGACAAATGAAAGGCTGCTCGGTTTTTGAGAATGAAGATATGATAAGAGCAACAGGAGATACTCTAAGGCCAGGTGGAGTTTTTCTTACTGATAGAGCTGTTAAAATATGTGACTTTAAATTTAATGATAAAATTTTAGACGTTGGTTGTGGAATGGGAGTAACAGTGGAAAGGCTTAAAAGACTATACAAGCTAAATGCTTTTGGGGTTGATCCTTCATTAAAGTTACTGGAGCTTGGCAAAGGTAAATATGGTAATCATCAAATAGATTTTGGGAGAGGAGAAAAATTGCCTCATAAAAATGAATTTTTTAAAGGGGTTATGGCTGAGTGTACTATGTCCCTTATGGATGATTTTGAAGAGACAATAAGGGAAAGCTATAGAGTCCTTGAAAATGATGGATATTTTATTGTATCAGATGTCTATGCAAGAAGACCAGAATACCTTGAAGAAGTGCAAAAACATGATATCAATAGTTGTATGAGAGGTCTTTTTAATGTAGATATATTAAAAGATGTTATTGTAAGCGTTGGTTTTGAAATAATATGTTTTGAGGATTGGACGGATTTGCTTAGGCAACTTATGGTGGAAATAATATTTAAATATGGTTCAATGGCAGAATTCTGGGAAGTAGCAACTTGTAATAGCTGTGGTGATTTTCAACAAAAACTTACGTTATGCAAACCGGGATATTTTTTGCTTATTGCTAAGAAAAAATAGTGGAGGGATTATAATGGGGGCAGATGCATTTAGAATGTTTAAATTAGCGAATTCTGGATATTGTTGTAGTCAAATACTTATAATTATGTACCTTGAGAGTAATGGAATGGAAAATGTTCCACTAGTAAAGGCTATGGCTGGACTTTGCGCAGGAGTAGGGAATACTGGAAAGACTTGTGGCATTGTTACTGGAGGAGCATGTCTATTTGGAATTTACGCAGGAAAAGGTACAGATACTCAAACTCGTGATGGTAATTTAAAAGGGATGATTCAAAAATATGTAGAATGGTTTGAAGAGGAGTTTGAAAGCACTCAGTGTGTTGATATGATAACAGTCGACGTTCTTAATGATATGAATCATAATGAGGCTTATCCAATAAAATGTGGTAATGCGATTCAGAAATCTTACAATAAAATTGGTGAAATCCTAAAAGAATATAGTTATATAGAATGAGAGGGTATGTAAAGTGAATGAAATAATAAGGGAAACACAAAGTATTTGTCCGGTGTGTTTAAAAATAGTTAAGGCTACCGTAGTTAAAGAATGCGACGACTTATATTTAACTAAAAATTGTGAAGAGCATGGTTTTTATAAGACTGTTATTTGGAGGGGTAATCCAAGTTATGACTCTTGGAAAAGAAACAAGAGTCCAGCTTATCCAATGATGCCATATACTAAGGTAGAAAAGGGGTGTCCTCATGACTGCGGGTTATGTGGTGAACATCGTCAACACACTTGCACGGTACTTATTGAAGTAACCTCAAGGTGTAATTTGAGCTGCGAATTTTGTTTTGCAGATGCACATGGAAATGGAACTGACCCAGATATGGCAACTATAGAAATGTGGTACTCGAGAATTATTGAAGCGGGTGGACCTTATAATCTTCAAATCTCTGGAGGAGAACCTACGATGCGGGAAGATCTTCATGAGATTATATCTAAAGCAACAAACATGGGTTTTAAATTTATCCAGTTAAACACAAATGGTATTAACCTCAAAAATTATAGTTATTATGAAAAATTAAAAAAAGCAGGACTCAAATCAATTTTTCTACAGTTTAATTCTAAAGATATAATACAGGATAAACTAAAAGTTATAGAATATAGTGCAAAATTAGGGATTGGTGTAATTCTTGTATGCACAGTAGTGCCTAATAAAAATGATAATATTCTCTGGGATATTATAGAGTTTGGATTAAAAAATGCGCCAACTGTAAGAGGAGTACATTTTCAACCAGTAAGCTATTTTGGTAGAATACCTAAGTTGCCGGAAGATAAAGATAGAATTACTCTTCCAGAAGTTATATCTAAAATAGTCCAGCAGAGTGATTATAAAATTAAATTTTCAGATTTTGCCCCCTCTGGTTGTGAAAATGCATATTGTTCTTTTCATGCTAATTACATATCAGTAGATGGAAAACTGATTACCGTAAGTAAAAAAAGTGAATGCTGTGGTGAAGAAAGTGGTAAAGAAGGGTCAAAAAAATCAAAAATATTTGTTGAGAGAAATTGGTCCGGAGTGAAAATAAGCAAATACATACCAAAGAAAAATTCATTTGAAGAATTGAATCAGAAGATAAAAAATGGTTTTTTTAGTATATCAGGTATGGCATTTCAAGATGCTTGGAATGTAGATACGCAGAGGTTAAAGGATTGTTGTATTCATGTTGTTAGTAAAGAGGGCAATTTAATTCCATTTTGTGCATACAATATTACTACCTTAGATCAAAAAAAATTATATAGATAGGAAGAGAGAGGATTACATGAAAAACTATGCTGCTATAATACTTGCAGCAGGATATTCGACAAGGATGGGGAGCTTTAAACCAATAATTAATTTGGATGGTAAAACTCCACTTCAAAGATGTATAGAACTTTTTAAAAATTGCGGGATAAATGATATTATTGTAGTTACAGGCTATTTGAATGATCGTATAGAAAAGGAATTGTGTGATATTAAAATTGGATTAAATGATATTAAGGTTGTAATCAATGATAAATATAGTGAAGGTATGTATTCATCAATAATAGCTGGAGTAGAATCACTTACAAAGGAAACAGATGCGTTCTTTATATTACCCGTAGATATCCCTTCCGTGAGAGATCACACTGTTAAGAAAATGATGGAAAGTTATGATAAAATTAAAGGTGGCATAATGTTTCCTATATTCGAAAAGGAAACAGGTCATCCCACATTAGTTCCATACTCACTAACGCAAGAAATAATAAATAGTAATCCTAAAGGAGGATTAAGAGAATTATTCAATCAGCATAAAAAACAGTGGTATTATGAGCAAGTTGCTGATAGGGGCGTTTTACTTGATATGGATACTAAAGAAGATTTTAAAGTTCTTTTAGAGCATCTTTCAGTATATCCCTGTCCTGATTATAAGGAATGTATGGAGATATTAAGATTATGTAATGTAAAACTAGAAACAATAAATCATATGAAGAGCGTAGCTGAATTCGCAAAGGGAGTGTCACTTTTACTTAATGATAATGGATATAAGTTAAATATAAATTATATTTATGCTGGTGCACTACTTCATGATGTAGCTAAGGGATCGAAAAAACATGCTTTGCGAGGAGCAAAAATTGTTGAAGGGTTTGGATATAAGTGCCTCATGGAAATTATTAATGAACATATGTCGCTAAAGACTAAATATAAAATAGGTGAAAAAGAAATAGTTTATCTTTGCGATAAACTTATTAAAGGGGAAAGACTAGTCACATTAAAGGAAAGATTTGAAGGCTCCTTTAGTAGATATAAAGATGTGCCAGATGTTTTCGAAAAAGTAAATGAAAAATATATGAAAGCAAAAATACTTAAGGAAAAAGTTGAAAATATATTAGGGACAAAACTTGAAAACATTAGTGATAAGTTTTGAAAAGAAATATTTATATCTTAAGACATGGGGAAACTGAATATGGAAGAGAAAAAAGGTATCTGGGACATACAGATTGCGGGCTTTCTGTTAAGGGTATAAATGATGCAAACCAATTAGCCTGCATTTTTATGGAGAGTGGAGTAATTATTAACAGTATTTTTAGTAGTGATCTGATTAGGTGTAAGAGTACTGTTAATATAGCCTTTCCGGATCGAGAAGTGACTTTTTTAGAAGAACTTAGAGAAATAAATATGGGAAATTTAGATGGATTAACTTTTGATGAAGTAAAAAATAAAGAGCAAGAGGTTTACAAAAAAAGAGGAGAAAATATAGCAGACTTTATACCTCTTAATGGTGAATCATTTAGAGCGTGCCAGCAAAGGGCAATAAAGATTCTTGATTATATAATTTATTCCACAAAAGGGAATATTGTTATTTGCAGTCATGCAGGTTTTATTAGAGCATTGTTTTGTAGCCTTTTAAATTTAGATTTAGATCTAAAGAATATTTTCAAGATAAAGCAAGATTATGGATGTATTAATATTATAAGTTTTGATGAATCTAATTTTTTTGTAGAAGGGATCAATCTCAAAACTTTATCTGTTAAAGGCAGAGGAAAGCTTGAATAGATGAAGTAATATGGAGTGTGTAATATGATTAAAACACTATATGAAAAATGGATGGAAGATAGAATCCTTATGGAAACTGGTGATAAAAAACTTTCAGAGGAAAGTTTAAAATTATATCAATTAGGAGAAATTAGAAAGACTATAAATCTTGCTAAGAGAAGTAAGTTTTATGGAGAAATATTAAAAAACATTTATAGTGATAAACTTAAAGAGTTTGAAGATTTAAAAAAAGTACCTTTTACTACTTCAGATGATTTAGCGAAAAAGCCAAAAAGTTTTTTGTGTACAACACTTGATCAAATTTCAAGGATTGTAACAATGACTTCTTCGGGAACTACGGGAAATCCTAAAAGAATTTTTTTTACAAAAAATGATCTCAAAGCTACATCTGATTTTTTTAAATACGGCATGTTGAATATTGTAATTCCAGGTCAAAGAGTACTTATATTGATGCCAGGGAAAAGTACCCATAGTATAGGTCAACTTTTAAAGGAAGGACTTAATGAAGCAGGTTGTGAGGCAATTATATATGGGCCTGTGTTTAATGTTTGGGATGCTTTAGAAACAATAAAATCAAAAAACATTGATTGTATTGTAGGATTACCAACTCAAGTATTTTATCTCGCAAAAATTAAACTCACTGATGTTAGGTATAAATATTTAAAGTTACAAAGCGTCCTTTTAAGTGGAGACTATGTGCCAAGAACATTATGTAGTGCTGTGAGTAGTGCCTTTAGCTGTCAAGTATTTACTCATTATGGAATGACTGAGATGGGGTATGGAGGCGGAGTGGAATGTAGTGCTATAAATGGATACCATATGCGAGATGTGGATTTATACACTGAAATCATTGATCCAGTAACTGGGCGAAATGTTAAAGAGGGTAGTTATGGTGAAGTGGTAATTACAACGTTTAGGAGAGAAGCAATGCCACTTATAAGGTACAGAACTGGAGATATTGCTAGGTTATTGCCTAAAAATTGTTCTTGTAGTAATATATTTAAAAGAATGGATTATGTAAAAGGAAGAGTTAACGAATATTTAAAGTTAAAAGATGGGAAGCTTCTTTCTATAGGAATGATTGATGAAGTTATGTTTGGAATTGATAATGTGCTTGATTACACAGCTAGCATTAATGATGGAGAAAATAGAGTGCTTAGTATAAGCGTAAAGCCAGTAAACCCGCAAATACCTATAAAATTTAATAACATTAAAAATTGCATTAAGCAAGATAAGTACTTAGGTTTATTAATAGAAAACAACAATATATCTATAGAATTTGGTGGATTACTTAATAATATTGAAATTAGTAATGGAATGATTAAACGAAAATTATATCGTTTAAATTAAAATAGGACACATGGTAATTAACCAATTACCATGTATTCTATTTTCAAAAAGTCTCTATTAGAACATTCATAATTCCGCCACATACCATGCCTTCGTCTTCTGCAATGGTACCTGTCATGTCTATGCTTTGAAGTTTATATCCACCATCCTTAATTAAATCACGGGCGGTTTTAATTATTTCGCCTTCACTACATCCTCCGCCGATACTCCCTAAGATCTTTCCAAAGGGCCATACAAGCATTTTAGCTCCAGCATTTCTTGGAACTGATCCTTTAGTAAAAATAATTGTAATCATTGCTCCCGGAGAATTCTCTTCTTGGCATAATTCATTTAATACATCATGATCAAATTCCGGCCAATTAGTCTTTATAGGATTAGCAATTTCAGTTGTATCGCCAAGTCTTCTGTAACTAATTACCTGTGATATAATAGAAAGCGCTATTTCGTCAGGTGTAACTGCGCCTATCTTAAGACCTATAGGTGCATTGACTTTGTCTAATTTATCCTTAGAATACCCATCGTCTAGCATTTGCTGCATAACAATTTTAACACGGCGTTTTGAACCAATCATACCAACATATGCGGTATTGTGTTTTAAAACTTGCCTTAAACAATCCATATCATGACGATGACCTCGAGTTACAATGACAACATAGGCGGACTTATTTAAATTAATTAAGTCGAAACAGTGATCGAAGCTTTCACAAATTACTTTCTGCGCAGTAGGAAATCGTTCGCTATTTGCAAATGAGGGCCTGTCATCAACAACTGTAACTGAAAATCCTGTCTTTGAGGCAAATTCAGCTAATGGTTTGGCAATATGTCCACCACCTAAAATTATTAATCGTGGCTCAGGAAAATATGGCTCAATTAGATAAGTTTCATTTTCAGATGCTTTAGCAAATTGAAGATTGCCGGTTTCTAAAGCATACTTTGATTTTTCGTAAAGTAGTTTATCTAAATCAGATATGTGATTATGATTGCTAAGATTCTCTTCAGTATAAAGAATTTTATTCCGGGATGATTTATTCTCATAATTTTTGTTATTTAACATTGTAATCATAACGCAATTATTACCTTTTTCAACTTCGACTAGCAAATTTTTATAGGTAGCTACATTCATATTTTTACTCCTCCTACTTTATTGATAGTGTAAATACGATCTTTGTTCAATTATTTCTATAATTCTAATTGTATCAATAATTATAGAAGTTTTAAACAAAAAACAAATAAAAATAATAAGATTACAGCGTAAGTTGATTAAAAATATGATAAAATAATGATGTAATAAAGTTAATTTTAGTAATAATTAAAGAAGATTTAACTTCTTATTCAAAACTGTAAACGATTAGCGATATTTTTTTATACAAGATATAAAAGTTATAGGTTCTAGTAAAGAGTATAAAGAAAATGTAGTGTTATATATACAATTAAATTTAGCAAATTTAAAAAAATGGGGCGATGAAGATGATTAAAACTGCAATATTAACTATGAGTGATAAAGGTTCTCGTGGAGAAAGAATTGATGGGACAGGCCCTGCGATAAGAAGTGAATTAGAAGGCAAAGGATATATTATAAGTTTCTATAAAATGATTTCTGATGAAAAAGATGAAATAGAAAAAGAATTGATTTATTTATGTGATGATCTTAAAGTGGATTTAATTCTAACTAATGGAGGCACAGGATTTTCACAAAGAGATGTTACCCCTGAGGCAACTCAAAATGTTATTGAAAAATATGTACCTGGATTTGGTGAGGTTATGAGAATGAAATCACTTCAAATTACTTCAAAGGCTATGCTTTCAAGAAGTATTGCAGGAATACGTAAAAAAACCTTGATTATAAATCTTCCTGGTAGTCCCAAAGGTGCTGTAGAAAATCTTCAATTTATAATTGAAGCAATTCCACATGGTATTGATATACTTAAAGGGGAAGCTAATGAGTGCGCTAGAATCTAGCGGAAATAATTGAATTTTAGGAGATGGTTTTGTGAGAGATAGTCATGGGAGAAATATCAATTATTTAAGAATATCAGTAACTGATAGGTGTAATTTAAGATGTATATATTGCATGCCAGAAGAGGGCATAAAAAAATTAGAACATGTGGATATACTACGGTTTGGAGAAATTTTAAAAATAGTAAAAGTAGCAGAAACATTAGGTATTAACAAAGTAAGGTATACTGGTGGTGAACCACTAGTGATGAAAGATATAGATAAACTAATATATGAAACTTCAAAACTACAAGGGATAGAGGACATTGCTATAACTACAAATGGTATTTTACTTGGTGACATGGCAAGTGACCTAAAAAAAGCTGGACTTAAAAGAGTTAATATTAGCCTTGATACATTGGATGATGTGAAGTTTAAAAGTATAACAAGAATAGGAAATCTTGATAAGGTAATGAAAAGTATAGATAGATGTTTAACACTTGGGTTAAAACCTGTAAAAATTAATACTGTATTGATGCGAGGATTTAATGATACAGAATTTGAAGACTTTTTAAATTTAACTCGCGAAATGCCAATAGAAATAAGGTTTATTGAACTAATGCCTATAGGTGAGGGTATAAAGATTTATGATAAAAGCAAAATTAGTTTTATGGAAATATTGAAAAACCATCCTGAGTTAACTCAAATTGAGAATGAAAAAAGTAGCACTGCTCAAATGTACAAGATTAAAGGGGCAAAGGGAAAGATTGGCTTCATTAGTCCAGTGAGTTGCAAATTTTGCGCGGATTGTAATAAAATAAGACTTACATCCACGGGAACAATTAAGCCGTGTCTTCATTCAAAAGAAGAGATAAACCTTAAGCAATACCTAAATAATGAAGAAATGCTTACAAATGTTTTAAAACAAGCAATGTTTGATAAGCCGCTTGAGCATCATCTTGATGAAGAAAAAATCAGTAGAAGTGAAAAGATGATGTACCAGATAGGAGGATAAAATAATGGAATTTACGCATATAAATGAAGAAGGAAGAGCTAAAATGGTAGATGTATCTGAAAAAAATGATACTGTTCGGGAAGCCATAGCGGTTGGATCAATTTCAATGAAGACAGAAACTTTAGAAAAAATAAAGAATGGGTCTATTTCAAAAGGAGATGTATTAGCGGTAGCACAGGTAGGCGGGATTATGGGGGCTAAAAGCACTTCACAAATAATACCAATGTGTCATGCCATAATGATATCAGGCTGTAATATTAGTTTTAAAATCGATTTCGAAAACAGTAAAATTGAAATAACTGCAACGACAAAGACAGTAGGAAAGACAGGTATTGAAATGGAAGCACTTACTGCGGTATCTGTTGCAGCACTAACTATATATGACATGTGCAAGGCAATTGATAGAGGAATGGTTATAAATAATATTATGCTTGTAAAAAAAAGTGGTGGGAAATCGGGAATATTTGAAAGGAAGGGATTGTAATGGCAAAGGTTATTGCTGTAAATATAAGCGAGAAAAAAGGTGTAGTAAAACATCCTATCGAAAAAGGTTTCTTCAAATTTAATCATGGTCTAGAGGGAGATGCACATGCAGGTGATTGGCATAGACAAGTTAGTTTTCTTGGGGCTGAGAGCATTGATAAAATGAAAGCAAAGGGAGCTCAAGGATTAAGTGCAGGAAAATTTGCTGAAAACATTACTACAGAGGGAATAATTTTGTATGAACTTCCTGTGGGAACTAAGCTTAAAATTGGAGAGGTAGTTTTAGAGGTAACACAAATAGGAAAGGAATGTCATGCTGGTTGTGAAATAATGAAACTTGTTGGTGATTGCATAATGCCAAGAGAAGGTATATTTGCTAAGGTACTAGAGGCTGGTTATATTCAGGCCGGAGATGATATATTAGTACAAAAATAAGTTTTTTTTAAATATAAAATAATAAAGTATCAGAAAAACTAGAGCGATAACCCTAGTTTTCCTGATACTTTATATATTTTTTGTTAACGGTAAATTTAAGGGCAAAATTACTAAAGAGTGAATTTTTCAATCTGCTTTATCATAGAAGCAGTTTTATCATTTAGTAACTGAGCCGATCTTGCGACTTCATCTGATGAAGTTGTCATTTCCTCGGTAGCGGCAGATATTTGCTCAGCAGATGCAGAGTTTTCTTCTGATACTGAAGATGTACTCTCAGCAGAAGCTATTATGGTATTTTTACTGTTATTTATACTGAGTATTGAATTATTTATACCTGCTATTTCAGGTAATATATTTTCAATAGAAGTTATTATTTCTTTAAAGGAAGATATAGAGGTATCTACAACAGAGATTTGTTTTGCAAGTTCTCCATTTGCAGTATCCGTAGTTTCAGTAACAATTTTAGATTCTTGCTGTATGGATTTTAACAAATTAGTTATATCATCTGAAGAATTTTTAGATTGTTCAGCTAGCCTCCCAATCTCATCAGCTACAACTGCAAATCCTTTTCCAGACTCACCTGCCCTTGCTGCTTCAATTGCTGCATTTAGTGCAAGTAAGTTCGTTTGACTTGCAATAGCATTTATTAAATTTGTTATTTTTGTTATCTCATTAACACTATTAGTTAAGTTTGATATTTTGATGCTAACATCTTTAAAAGAAACAGCTATACCATTAATTGAAGTAGCAAGATGAGTTAATTCATTATTGCTATTTTGCGCTTTAAAGTTTATAACATTTGTATTCTTATCAACCCCAGTTATAGATAAAGTAATATCTTCTAGTGTTTTACCAAAAGAATTTAGTGAACTACTCATATCCATAAGCTCTTGGGCTTGGTTAGAGGAACCTTGTGCAACTTCATTAATTGAACTTGATATTTCTTTAGTTGATGCATTCATTTCTTCGGATAGTGCAGATAATGATAGTGCTTGCTCTGAAATATATACCGAATCATGATTAATGTTAGTTAAAATATTTGAAATTGAAGTTATAGTTTTTATTAATGCAGTATTCATTGTACCAAATTCGTTAGTTAGTTCTGTATCAATTTTTACTGTAAAATCGCCATTAGATAATATATGTAGTTTATCTGTAAATTCTTTAATAGAATTTTTTAATACCAAAATAATAAGTAGAGATATAGCAGACAAAATTAAAATAGATAATAAAAATATAATTCCGAAATTAATACTACTACTATGATATAAATTTCTAGATTTATCATTTTGAAGACCAGCAATATGTTTTTGATAATCTACAAGATCTGTAATGTTTTTGGCAAGAATTGTACCGAACACACCCATATCAACATTTGTTATTTGTTTATCAGGAACGAGATTTCGTTTTCTTTGATCAATTATACTTGGAATGAAGGAGTAATAATGTTCATAAGCATCCTTTGCTGATTTTACTAAAGCAGCTTCTGTTGAATCACCTTTTGATGTTATGACTTCTCTATTAATAATTGTAGTTATTTTACTGTTTAAATCTAACATCCCAGTTTCATTTTTTTCATCAAAGGGTCTATCAATTATTTTAGTTAAAGTATTTCGAAGGACACCCATATATCCATTAACATCACCCCAATCCTTAAGTTTTGGAATAACGTTACTGTTAACATCGTTACTAATAGCATACATTTTACTAGTATTAGTATAACCAATAGCGCCTACTGAGAGTGTTGCAAGTAATGATATAATCCAAATTATTATTATGTTTGTTGTAATTCTTGTATTTTTTATTCTTTTTAAATTCATTTTCATGTATTATCCCACCTTTTATATATATTATCGTCTAATTATAGGATATCTTAACTGTTATGGTAATAAGTTTACTAACAAGTTTACTAACAAGTTTACTAACATACAAGTTTTAAAAGTGTATTTGTACAATAATAGGAATATTTGGTATAATTCTAATATATATTTATTTAAGGAGATGAGTATCATGCTTATTGTACAAAATCTTACTAAAAAATACTCTAAGGAAATAGCTGTAAACAATATTAGTTTTCAGGTTAACGAAGGTGAAATTGCTATTCTTTTAGGCCCCAATGGAGCTGGAAAAAGCACTACAATAAAATCTATTGCTGGATTATTAAAATATAATGGGTACATTGAAATTTGTGGGCACCCAAATAAGAGCATTGCCGCAAAAAAAATATTTTCTTATGTTCCGGAAGTTTCAGCTATGTTTGATTTGCTAACGGTTTATGAGCATATAGAATATATAGCTGCGGCTTATGGAATAGAAAACTATAAGGATGAGGCTGAAGAATTACTTAAAAGATTTGATTTAAGCGATAAGAAAGACAAACTTGGGAAACAATTGTCCAAGGGTATGATGCAAAAGGTAAGTATTTGCTGCGCCTTAATAATAAAACCAAGGGTAATATTATTCGATGAGCCATTAATGGGACTTGATCCTAAGGCAATTAAGGAACTAAAGAAAGCAATTGTCGAGCTTAAAGAAAAAGGCTCAGTTATTTTAATAAGCACCCATATAATAGATAGCGTTGATGATTTCTGGGACAAGGTGCTTATAATGAAAAATGGAAATATAGTTCTATCTGGCACAAAACAGGAGCTTAAGAGTAGGAATGAGACATTAGAGGAACTCTTTTTTGATGTAACGGAGGGAAATGTATGAAGCCATTATTTTATATAATAAGAAAATCTATAAAAAATTGGTTACTTCAGTTAAAGCATGAACCGTTAAAGCTTGTTTTATACATATTATGTTTAGTATCTTTGTGTCTTGTATTATTTGTTAATAAAGATACTAGTAGAGCAAAAAGTATTTTGGATCCAATGTTATATAGTACTATTGTTGGATGTGTTATTTTAATATTTACGGCACCAGATATCTATTCATCAATAAATAAAGGAGCTACTTTTTTTAGAGGTGCAGATATAAATTTTATATTTACAGCTCCTATTAGCCCTCAAAAAGTCTTAATATATGGATTTATAAAACAAATATATTCTTCATTTATAGCAGTGGTTTTTGTTCTATTTCAAGGATACACTCTTAGTCGTTATAGTAACATTAAGTCCTATGGGATTTTAGTAATTGTTTTTGGATTATTTATTATGCTTATTTTCACATCAATACTAAAAATATTATTGTATTCCACAGCTTCTAAAAGTGTAAAAAACAAAACAATGATAAGAAATATTTTTAAAGGCTTAGGAATAGTTATAGTAATAGCGTACTTTATAGAATTATATGTAACTATGTCACCAGGTAAGGCTATTATATCAATGCTCAACAGTCCTATAATCCCTTATATTCCAGTATACGGTTGGGTAAGAGAAATTATAATGGCTTCAATGAATGGCATTAGTACAGTGTTTATTATTTATACTATTTTAATTATAGCATTAGGTGCTATTTGCTGTTACATAATTTACTCTATGAAACTTGACTACTATGAAGATGTGTTAGCTTCAACTGAGTATAAAGAAACTGCAATATCTGCATCAAGGAATGGTGAGCAAATATTTATGAAATCTGGTAAAAAACCAAGAGTAAGAAAGGTTCAGTATACCAGAAAAGGAAAGTTTGCCTCCGCTATATTTTGGAGACAAATATTAGAGTATAAAAAAACAGGGTTTGGACTTATAAATATAGGGACCGTTATTTATGTTGTTATAGCAATAACTGTTGGCATATTTAGTCCAATTAAAGATCTAGCAATAATCTTAGGGGGAATGATATATCTTCAATTAATATCTAATTTTGCAAGCAAATGGCGAAAGGATTTAACAAACCAGTATATATATATGCTGCCTGATCATTCGTTTAAAAAAATTATCTATGTAACTGTAGTTGATAATATAAAAAACCTTATTGATGGGACTATAGTGTTTGTGATAACAGGAATATTATTTAAAAGTAGTGTTATGCTTATTATTCTTAATATAGTAGCATTTGAATCAATAGGTTCTCTTTTCATATATGGAGGAATTCTAACTAGAAGACTTTTAGGTGGTGGTGAGAATATAGTAACTACGGGATTTATGAGAATTATGATATTAGTTGGAATAATAACACCTGCTATAGTTCTTTTTGCCGTATTATATAGTTCGTCTAGTAGTTTTGTTGGAGTAGTTATAGCCTACACATCATTTATAGCATATAATCTTATATTTAGTGCTTTAATAATATTCTTAGGTAGGGGCGTATTTGATAATATCGAATTGTAGATTGCTGGATAAATTTTAAATTGAGGTGTTTTTATGCTACAGAATTATATTAAACAAATTCTAAGTTTACACAATTATATAGATGCTATTGTAATGGTTAATGAAAAGGGAGTTATTGAATATTCTGATAATTTTAGAAAAGATATTAATAATCTTTATGATGAGGAACTGGTTGGAAGATATCTTTGGGACATATATCCTAATCTAAATGATGAAAACAGTACATTGTTAAGGGTGTTAAAAAGTGGTAAGGCTATTTTAAATGAACAACAACATCTTGTGAATTATAAAGGCGTAGCCATAGATGCAATTAATTCAACATTTCCAGTAAAATCAGGTGAAAAGATTATAGGAGTAGTAGAGGTTTCAATATATATTGAACCTGAAAAACAAAGGAAAGATATAACATTAAGATTGAAAGAAAGAGAGGAAGAAAAAAGGCAACTATATGATATAGATCAGATTATAACTAATGATGAAAATATGTTAAATATTAAGAAAAGGATAATAAAAGTAGCGAAATCTGATTCTCCAGTTCTAATTTATGGACAAACGGGTACGGGAAAAGAAATGGTGGTTCAAGCTATACATAAAAATAGTAGCAGAGTTTCAAAATCGTTTATATCTCAAAATTGTGCAGCTATACCTGCTACATTACTTGAAAGTATTTTGTTTGGTACGGTAAAAGGTAGTTATACAGGTGCTGAAAATAGAAAGGGTTTATTTGAAGCGGCGGATGGTGGTACTCTTTTTTTAGATGAGATTAATTCTATGGAAATATCTATGCAGGCGAAACTATTGAAAGCGATAGAAAGTTTGGAAATTAGAAGAGTGGGTTCAACTGAATGTATAAGGGTAAATGTTAGAATTTTGTCCGCGGTAAACGAATCTCCATTAAAATCTATTAGGGAAAATAAACTGCGACAAGATTTGTTTTATAGAATTGGAGTACTTCAAATTAGTCTTCCAGAGCTTAAAGATAGAAAAAATGACATTGAATTTTTGTCTAGTTATTTTATAAAAGAATATAATCAAAAAATGAAGAAGGATATTAAGGGGCTTGATGAATCGGTTCTAAGAATATTTAAAAACTATTTATGGCCAGGCAATATAAGAGAATTAAAAAATGTTATAGAATCTGCTTTTAATATAACATATAGTAATGAAATTACAGTGGATGATCTTCCAGACTATATGTTTTCAGTGAAAAGTGAGAAGAATTGCGTGCCAGGTCTTGTGGCGTCTGATAAATCGTTAAGTGAACTTGTAAAAAGTTATGAGAAGGACATTATAGTATATGCGATAAAAAACACGGAAAATGTAACAGAGGCAGCAAAAATGTTAAAAATATCAAGGCAAGCATTAAATTATAAATTGTCAAAATATAATATATAATAAAGCGAAAAAAATTTTGCGTAAAGGCAAAATTTTTTTCGCTTTATTAACTTAAAAAAATTTTATATTCCCTTAGACTAACCTGTTTATAGAATAAGTAGGTTGATTACATATTGGCATAAATTTTGCTATGTAAGATGTATAAGGTAAAACGAAAGGGGATTTTATTATGATAAAAAATGTAATTGTAAGAAAGTTAAGCAAAAATTTCGCCGAGGGGATTACTACTTCAGATATGGGCAAGCCAGATTATGAAAAGGCAATAAAACAACATGAGGATTATATAGAAGCTTTAAAGAAATGTGGATGCAATGTGTTGGTATTGGAAGCTGATGAGCGATATCCAGATTCAACTTTTGTTGAGGATGTAGCTATTGTAACAGAGAAATGTGCCATTATTACAAAGCCTGGTGCAGAGTCAAGAAAGGGAGAAGAAAAAGGAATTATTGATGTTTTGAAAAAGTTTTATGTCAACATAGAATATCTAAGTGGAGAGGCTTGTTTGGATGGGGGAGATATATTAAGGGTAGAAAATCATTTTTATATAGGCCAATCTAAGAGAACTAATGCAGAAGGTGCAAGACAGCTCACAGAGATACTTAGCAAATATGGATATACATCATCTACCGCAGATGTACTTCATATACTTCATCTCAAAACAGGAGTAGTTTACTTAGAAAACAATATTTTTGTTGCCACTGGAGAATTTAAAGAACACAAGTTGTTTAAAGATTTTAAAGAGTTTAAGGTGATTAAAGTAGATGATAACGAGGCATATTCAGCAAATTGTATTTTAATAAATGGGTATCTTATAATTCCAACAGGATTTAAAAATTCAAAAAAAGCATTATTAGATGCAGGGTTTAAAATTATTGAGGTGGATATGTCTGAATTTGAAAAAATGGACGGAGGACTTACTTGTCTTTCACTTAGATTACCAAAGGATTAATGTTAATATAATTGGGTAAACTATGAAATGCACTGGATATCCACAGTGTAATTTTATATTAGAAGGGAGCATACCTATGAATAAATATAATTTAAAGGAAACAAAACAATCTGATGAACAATCAGGAGATAATGATGATGTTAGTGGGGCTTCAAACGCTAAGGTAACTCATATGTATAACATGCCTAACATGACGAGCGGTCCTAGTGATGCTACTGAAGAAGAAAAAGAAAAATTATATGGGCGCTCAATTGCAAACAAAGGTATTAATAGAAAATAACATTAAGGCAGGATGATTATCCTGCCTTAATGTTATTAAAGATAAGACATAATAAAAGTAGAGTGTTTAAGATTAAACTAAATCTATATTAAGTTATAGGTAATACAGACTGGTTTATGATTTATAGGTTCATCAACAACTACGGCATCTATGTTAAATATCTTTTTTAAATTATCATTAGTCATTATTTCCCTGGGGGTTCCACTACAAACTATGTTACCATCTTTAATTCCAACCATATAATCTGCGAACCTTGCTGCGTTATTTAAATCATGAATTACCATGACAATGGTTTGTCCATGTAATTTATTTAAATCATCCAATAATTGTAGAATTTCTAACTGATGTGCTAAATCTAAATAAGTTGTAGGTTCATCTAATAATAAAATTTCTGTTTCTTGTGCGAGAGTCATAGCTATCCATACCCTTTGTCTTTGTCCACCGGATAATGACTCTATAGGCCTATCTTTGAATTCTTCCATATTAATTATCTTAAGTGCCCAATCTATTTTCTCTTTATCCTTGGCCATTAATTTGCCAAATCCACTTTGATGAGGGAATCTTCCATAGGCTACAAGTTCACCTACAGTTAATCCATTTGGGGCCTCGGGACTTTGAGGTAAAACCGCCATTTTTTTTGCTATTGCTTTCGAACTTAAACCTTGAATATCATTACCATTTATGTATATGATTCCGTTTTTGGGTTTTAATATTCTTGCGATAGTTTTTAAAATGGTTGATTTTCCACAACCATTTGAGCCTATAATAGTTGTAATTTTTCCTTTAGGTATATTTAAATTTAAATCTTTTACTATGTCAGAATCTCCATAAGAGATAGAAAGATTCTCGGTTTTTATGCTGTTCATATAGAGCCTCCTAAGCTAAGCATTCATAATTATTCTTTCATAATCAAATAAATGAAATAGGGTACCCCAATAATTGAAACAACTATTCCAACAGGCATTTCAATAGGCGCCAAAACATTTTTAGCTATAGTATCGGATAATAATAAAATTATTGAACTAACTAAGGCTGAAGTTGGTAATAATAATTTGTGTTTTGGTCCAACAAGTTTTCTAGCAATGTGTGGAGAAATCAACCCTAAAAATGCTATGGTTCCTGCAACCGCTGTAGCTGCTCCTGCTAGGGCCACGGTATATATTAGTAGTGTCCTTCTCTCTTTTTCTATATTCACGCCAAGTCCAACTGATAACTCGTCACCTAAACTTAAAACATCAAGGTATCTAGCCTTATAAATTATAAGCCCTGTAAAAATGAATACAAAAGGGAGCGTTGCTATAACATAACTCCAATTAGTTCCCCAAATGCTTCCTGAGGTCCAAATCATTATTTTGTTAAAATCCTGCGTTGAAAATCTAAATTGAAATAGAATCAATATAGCAGAAAAAGCAGAATTGATACCTATACCCATCAAAATCAATCTAGTAGGATTTATACCTTTTTTCCATGCTAAAGTATAAATAAGGAAGGCCGCAAAACCTGCTCCAAAGAGAGCTATAATAGGCATAGTAAATATAGTAAGTAAATTTACATCAGAATATGCTTTTCCATTCATAAAATATATATAAATAACTACAGCAAGTGCTGCACCGGAACTTATACCTAATATACCAGGGTCTGCGAGATCATTTTTAGTTATTCCTTGAAGTACTGTTCCGGATACTGCTAAAGCACTTGCTACAAGTAGAGCTATAATTATTCGTGGAAGTCTCATAGTGAAAAGTACTAGTTCTTGTTTTTTATCTCCTTGTCCAAATAGTGTTTTAATTACATCAATAGGCCCTATAGCAAAGGTTCCTATATTAAAGCTAATTATAAATATTGAAAGGAGTAAAATAGATAAAATGCTTATAATCAAAATTAGTTTTTTATTTCCTTTATGTTTTATAATGATTTTGCCTCCTTTCTTACGATATATATGAAGAAAGGTACTCCAAGAAGTGCAGTTAATGCACCAATAGGAGTTTCATAAGGCTGATTAATCATTCTAGCAGCTATATCGCTAAAAACTAGTAAATTTGCGCCAAGAACTAGAGAACATGGGATTATAAATCTATAATCTGGTCCAACTAAACTCCTTATAATTTGTGGAACAATAAGACCAAGAAAAGCAATATTACCGGCAACTGCAACGGAACTACCACTAAGTAATATTACGATTACTATTCCAATAAATCTTATAATGTTAGTTTTTTGACCAAGACCTATGGCAATTTCTTCTCCTAGGCTCAAAATGGTTATTTTAGGAGAAAGAATTATAGCGGCAATGACCCCGAATGTACCAACAGTGGCTAATAATTTTACACCTTCCCATTTTGCAGTAACAAGTCCTCCTGCAATCCAAAAACTAAGTTCCTGAGATAAATTAGAGTACATTGCAATAGCAGTTGCAAGAGATATCAAAAGGGTACCTAGAGCTGTGCCTGCTAAAACAAGTTTAATGGGGCTAACACCTTTAATAGATCTTGAACTTAAAAGAAATACTATTATCCCACTTAAACTAGCTCCAATAAAAGCAAAAATCATTAAACCTGAAGAACCGATATTAGCCTTCATTGCAAAGGCTATAGCTATTGTAAAAGTTGCACCTTGGGTAATTCCCATTATTGAAGGGTCAGCAATTGGATTTCTTGTTATTCCTTGCATTATAGCACCTGATACTGCTAAAAATGCTCCAACTAGAGCAGCTGCAATTACCCTAGGAAGTCTTATATCATGGATAATCTTTGAGTTTATATCATTGCTAGGTGAAAGCATGATACTCAAGACTGTATTTAAATCTATATGTTTTGCACCAAGGGATACTGACAATGCAATTCCGAAAAACAATATAATAAGTCCAATTACAATTATAAATGTACTCATAATAAGTCTATTCATCTTTTTCTTCTTTTGATTAAGTATTATATTTTTCATTAAAGTGATGCACCTCACAGATTATTTCACAAATTCTTTCTTTATGGAGTCAAGTAGTAATTCTCTTCCTATTGGAGAATAACCTTGTGCAAAATATGGAGAACTAGGAAGCAGTGTAACATTTCCAGCTTTTACAGCTCTCATGCTTTTCCAAACAGAACTACTTAATAAATCTTTTTTATCCACATCAGTTGCTATAACTACAATATGATCTGCATCAATTGATGATAAACCCTCCATAGTTACTACTGGTAAACTTATTCCCTCTTGTTTTGGCATGTTTGCCGGTTGGGGTAATTTCATATCTGATAATAACATTGAACCTATAGCTGCATCGCTAAAAATGTAATATTTGCCTGCACTAGCAAGTACGGTAAGGTAAGTTTGCGTTCCATTAGTTTTCTTTATTTCATTACCTATTGTTATAGCTTTTTTATCGTAAGCCACTAACCATTTTTGAGCATCTTTTTCTTGTCCAAATAGTTTGGAGATATTTGTTAGTTTTGATCTCCAATCATTAGCATAATCTTTAAGCATTACAACTGGTGCAATAGCTTTTAATTGTTCATATATTTTTGTTTGCCTCTCGCTCATTATAATTAAATCTGGATCAAGTTTTAGGATAGCTTCCATATCCATAGTTTCCATCATTGAAAAACCTACAAGTTTAGAAGAACTCAATTTATCTTTTAGGTAACTTGGCTTTTCGGTAGTTTTATAAGAATCAGCATTGGCTGTACCTATTGGTGTGTGCTTTAAAATTAATAATTCCTCTGTTGATCCAGATATATCAACTATACGTTTAGGACTTGTGGGTATAGTTACATTGCCTTTCATTGTACTAACCACTTTAGTTACACTTACTTTCTTAACAGGTTCTGCAACCTTTGAACAACCTGCAAAAACAGTAATAGAAATTAAAGCGGATGTTAATACTACGAATAATCTTTTTTTCTTCATGGAAATCCTCCTAAATTGTTTAAGTTAATATGTATAAAAATAATGATTAAGTAAATTACAAATTATCATTTTAAATGAGAATGAAATTAAGAATCATTATCAGTCAAATACAATATTTATTATAGCAGAACTATTAAGTATGTCAATAATTTGTTTTGAACCTAGAATGTATTTAAAAAAGGGTAAGGAACTTATAAATAAAAAAATATTTTAAATAGTTTAATTATATGGTATAATGTTAAAGGCAACTTAATATATGGAGAGATGTCCGAGTGGCCTATGGTACCTGCCTCGAAAACAGGCGAACGGGTTATTCCGTTCCGGGGGTTCAAATCCCCCTTTCTCCGCCAAATCAAAGAACTCGCTGGAAGGCGAGTTCTTTTACGTTAATTAAATGGTGATTTGAACTCGTGAGGGCGCAGAACGTGTGGCTACGTAATTGGTGCGTAGTAGCAATTAAATCCACATTTCTTCTCCAAAATCAAGGGTTTAGAAGAGTTTATTCTTTTTACAGAATAGGCTCTTTTTTTGTGGCGTGGTAAGAATATGGTAAGATAACAAATAATAAAGGTAATAATTATGTTGGAAAGCAACTAATACCTAAGGTTATCTCCTTTAGTATTGGTTGTTTTGTTTTCGGAATATTAGAATTCAAGGGAATTTAAATTCTAGATAGTTATAATGAATTTGTAATCTCTAAAGGTGTATTTAACATATTATCAATTTTGGTTGAAACTTCTCTTTTCAATTATATTAACATAGTTATCAGCAGTTATATTTATGGTTGAATGTCACATATTTTCTGAAACAACTTTTAAGGAAGTTTCTAAATAAACTTCAAGGCTGGTATAGGAGTGACGATAATGGGGGGAGCTCTCTATTATCGTGATTATGTAGAGCGCTAAGTTATGGTGAGTGTTCAAGTAAAACCTTGTGTTACAAGGAATACATTCTAAAACACTCACCATAATATAAAGTCTTATTTACAGATATATTTGAACTACCCCTTCAAATTACTGCTGAAAGATCTTTCTAATACTGGATTCAGTTTTGGGTGTATCAAAATAAAAAACATCATCACAAGCAAGTAGTTGATTGTACAGCTTGAACACGGAATTAAGAAAAATACTAGTTTGGAAAAACTTAAGGATATCAGAAATCTTGGGTGTAAATTTTTAGGTACTGGTAGAAGAGAATGAAGAGAAAACAATTTAAGATACATATTCACTAATGGAAGTCTCAGTTGACAGAAACTTGTCTGACAACGAAATTAAAGAAGAACTTGGATGTGTAATAACAAGTTGTGCAAGAGTATTAGAAAATTTAGAATTAGAACAAAATCAATTAAATGGGTTAATAGAAGAGGTATATAAATTAAGAAGGTAAATAATATTAATAATTCTTAGATGGCTGTTGGTTTTCCAAAGCCATTTTTGTTTTTGGGGGATTATCGATTTTAGAATTTATATATTGTAAGTGGTAAATAATTTTATAAAAATAGGAAGTTGCTTATATGTATATTAGGTGGAATTTGTGGGTTGATGGTTGGAGAAACAGTTGGGGTTTTGTATGAATTTAATGGTTTAACCAGATTCTGAAGCTATTGTAAAAGGAAGCAGATATAATTGATTATCTGAGAAGTGTAATTAAGGAAGCAATTTTACTGGGTGATGATTCAGATACAACATCGGCTATAGTTGCTGGAATTGAGGGAATAGGAGATAGATTAAATGTTATTTTTAAAGATGGATAATTAGAATGTTCTATGAATTTGGTCAAGAGGTGCCAAAAAAAAATTCTATAGATACTACACAGACCACGAATTTATGTGATGACATGGGTCAATTTATTTGGGATGCATCTAAGGTCACAATGAGAATAATGGTTAAACAGATTTTCTTGTTATAATACCGATAAACCCCATAAAAAGTGCGGCAGTGATAATTTAAATTTTACAGAAACACAAAGGTTAACTTGAATATATAAGTTTATAATGGTAAAGTAAATATTATATTGGAATATATGTTAAAATGTTGGAATGAAGCGTTTTTCTGGGATAGTTAAATTTAAATTGGAGATAAAGTAGATAAAAATCTCAAAACAAATTTTATGTAGTAATGTATGAATTAAAGAGGGGGTTGGATAACAGATTACTAATATAGCATTTACGTGTTTGGAGTTGGCATGATAGGTTTAATTATAATATTAAATGTAATATTTTCTAGAACGATGAAAGGAAAAAAAATTTGTAGTGGTTCATTATTATTGGCTGTTTTTTTTTACTGGGAGTTTAGGTGTAGGCATGTTTGTGGCAATGGATAATAGGAATAATACTAAAATTACAGAAAAATTTTATCTAATCTTACAAATAAAAGTAAAATGCAAACTACTAATGTTACATCTGCACCTAATATTAAAAGATCGGAAATTAAGAAGCTAGAGAAACCAAAAGCTTCTAAAAATATAAGTGGAAGCAAAGAGGTGCCGGCTCCAAAATCTATATTGAAAGCAAATGGAAAAGCACCAGCAAGTTCTACAGTTGTAACTAAATCAGCTACTGTAAAAACAACCGCTCCAGTAGTTGCTCTAGATTCATCTAGTCCAATAAACTCAAAGAGAAATACTATAAAAGCTCCAGCAGAAATAACCGAGTATAAATTAAAAGACATAGGTTATCACAGTTTTTCAGAATTAAATTATTATATTAAAAACAATTCTAACAAAACAATATATACATATAAATTGGTAATACTTTTATATGATGAAAATAATAATTCAGCATTTGTAAGATCTAGTACTAACATTTCAGATAATATGATTCAACAAACGCATCATGATTACGATATAAAACCAACAATTATTAAACCTGGGACAGTAGGGGTTATTGAAAGCGACAAGGTAAAAAAAGTTAAGATAATAATTTCAGAAATTCAATATGTTGGTACAAGTGAAATATGGGTGAATCCAGAAATTAATAATATTATACAAAATAGAAATAAATTCTAATTACAATTGATAGAATTTATGGGATCATGAAAGTTCATTTTATTAAAGTACAATAAATTTAATACTGAAATTAAAAATAGTAATTAAATAAAATAGTTATAATAAGAAAACATTTTTTAATAACAAAATGACATTAGAAGAAAATGAAGTATTGAAATAAGAGGAATAATATTTGAAATAGTTTAATTGTTAAGGGGGATAAATATGGGAACAATTACTCAGAATAAAGTTATTGAACATAGTAAATTAACAACTTTAAAGCACGCCTTTAGAATACTAAGTAAAGATAAACTTATTAGAATAGCAAAAAAAAATAATTATCCTATAGGAATTGATTTAAGTTATAAAGAAATATGCAGTAGAATACTGAGAGATTATAACGAAGATAAATTTGGAAAGGAGTTCTATAGTATCATAAAGAGGCAAGCATTTAACCCAGACCTAAATGTACAAGACGGTTTTTTTTTGAGTATAGATGAAATATATAAATTCGATATTAAAGCTTTTAAATCTCATCTTGAGTCATATGATATGAACAGGGAAACAAAAGATGGACAAGAAGAGGTATTGACATTTAAGGTTATAGATGAATCTGTTGATTGTTTGAAGGTTTTAGCTACAATAGATAAAATAAAGTATCTATATGATTATGGAAATGAATCAAGCATTATTTACTTGCTGCCAAGGCGTGCTGTCTTAGAAATATATCCAACAAATAATATTGTATATATTCAAACGAAGAACACTGGAATATATTCTGATATAAAAAGTACCACACAATTATTATTCCAACAATATTTTCAAGATGACTCATTAAAGTTAACTAAGCCTAAGATGACACAATCTCTTAGTACTGATGTAGGAACTAATGGTTCTGTAGTATCATATTTTGGAATAAATAAGTATACAATAAAGTTTCTTGATATATTATACGAATTGGAAAATAAAAAATATAATTTTAGTGAGTTTTTAGTAAGTGATATAGCTTTTGATCATGAGGACGATAATCATATGGATTTAGATACAATGATATACTCTACAAGCTTTGATGGAAAAAACTTATTAGAACATGATGAAGTTAAAAATAGGATATTAAATGGAAGAGTTATTTTGTCAGTATGTTTGAAGATAATTTACAATGAGGATATAGGTAATAATAAAATGTTCATGCATAGCATAGATGCTGGAATAATAAACCAAAGCGGATATTTTAGGATGTATATAAAGGATAATGATAAAATAGATAGTAATATTATGGAATATGCGTACATAAAATTAAAGCAACTCTTCATTGATAGTTTTTCAAGTAAGGAATTAAATAATGAAGATAAAATTAAAAAAATTATAAGGAGCAATTGAAATGAAGCAATTTGAGCTTTCTTTTAAATCTTCATGGCTTTATAAATACCAAGACATTAAAGATGTAGAAACTAATAGAAATATAGTTTATGTAGATCATTATCAAGGGGTAGATTTGTTTCGGCTTACTAGAACCTATATGAATAAGAATGGGTTAGAGGATATTAAGGCTGCTTTGGATAATGGTGAAAATGAAATAGCACTTGAATTGATTAATTCTCTTAAAGAGCAATCCGTTGTTGAAGATTTCTGTCAGGTATTAGTTTTTAGAGATTTAATGTTGATTTGTATTGTGACTGATAGGATTAATAACTGGTCTGATTTTATTAGGGAATGCAAACTTGAGAAAGTAAGGTATACTAATAAAGAATTGATTTTACACTTAACTAACAATAAATTCACAGAAAATATTCTAAATGTTACTTATGATTATAAAAAATCAGATAGCATGATCAATGCAATAAATATATATGGATCAGGTATACAAAATTCTATTGAATTTGATAATGTTATAAAAGACATGGAAAGACAAATATTAAATGTCACATTTCAACCAGCGAAGTATAATTTTTTAGTAACATTAAATGGTAGTAAGCTTCAAGTAAGTAAATATACATTAAATGATGAATATTTAGATTTTTTAATACAATTTATCTACTTTACAAAAGAAATGGTGAAGAATTATGACTACTAAATTTGAGAGTAAGACTCTTGAAAGCCTATGGAAAAGTTTATTTAATGTTTGGGGAGGTTTATCAATAATTGTAACTATAGTCTCAGGAAGTGTATATGTTATATTCCCCTCAACAACTACGAAAGTAATTGCAATTATAATTATAATTATTGCAATGCTATGTTTTTTTAAGATTTCTGTTGATACTATTGATAAAGAATTTAAAAAACTCGAGAATTTAGAGAGTGGCCAAGATCAAATCATAAAAACGTTGGATTTACTGAGCAATAGTACAAGCTTAATCGAAGGAATAAATCGGAATATAAATAGCTTTGGGTTGGTTATACCTAAAATTTGCAGTTCCATTGAAACAGTTGAAGAGGATATTAATAGTGAATTAATAGATTTTATTTTTACAAAAGATAAGAATGGAAACTCTGGTAATTTAATTTTAATAGTAAAATGTAATAAGAGTATTGATCATATATATGAGTTAACTATCTTATCTACCGATATAAGTGTTATTAAATTAGGAGTTGATATTCCTATAAGCAAAAAATATAATGTTATTGAGATTAATGATGCAAATAATAGAGATTTAGAAACACCTTATATCGCAATTAAATTTGGAATAAAGAAAGGCATAAACATTGGAATCATAAAAATAAGTATAGTAGGTGAAATAAAGCAATTATTTGGTATTCAATTTAGTCTAAGAGACTTAGAACTAAAAAAAACAATAATCGAGAAAACTACATTGAATTTTGAAACTACATAATAAAAATTATAATACATTGGGTATATGAATAGTACAACGATTGTGGTTATAGAAGGGTTTTACTTGGCGATTATTAGTGAATGGTTTTGGAGGATGGATAATCAGAAATTTTAAAAAGACTATTTGAGAATGATATAAAGTGTTATTTTAATAGGCTGACTGTAGCTAGTAAGTAATAGAAGGAGCTACTTTTCGACGAGTGGTTCTTTTTTGTGTTTATAGAATTGTTTGCTGTGCAAATATATCTTAGATGGAATACGATTTTATTTATTTATTAGGGATTTAAAATATGATAAGATACATAAGTGTAAGGGAATAGAATAGTTAGAAGACAATCGCAAAACAAGCCGTACGAAATAAAGATATAAGAATGGGGATATTAATATGATTGATGAATTTATTGTATGGTTAAAGAAAAATGGATTGTAGAAAAGTGCACATCACTATTCAGGTGCGATAAATACAATTTCAAAGGAGTTAATAGAGTTAAAAAAAATAGATAGAAATATTTATAATATTAATAATATTGAAGAGGTTAAAAAAACATTGGACTTATATTTGTCTATTCCTAAACTAAAACAGTAAGACCAAAATGGAAAAAGAATGTATAGCTAATATAAATAAGGTTTAATGATTAAAATAAATATATAAAATTTAGGTATAAAAGGAAGTGGAGTCTTGAGTAGTAATATGGATTTATCAAAAAAAATTATATCTTATGGATATTTTTCTAAAGAAATACCGAAAGAATTTACTTCTGAACATCTAGGTATACTATTAGATTGTATTGATATCTCGGAATCTAAATTATCAAAGAAAATCGTTAATAAGTGGACTAAAACAATTGAATTTTCGATTCCTAAAATAGAAAACTTTAGAAGGTCAATATCGATACCTACTCCATTAAATTATATATTACTTTCTAATTTATTAGAAAATAAATGGAGCGAATTGGCGAATCATTTTAATAAATCAAATGTTTCACTTACTACTCCAACAATAACAGACAATGAAAATGAAGCTATAAAACCAAAATTCCAAATGGAAGAGAGAGTTTATCGAAGAATTAATAGCCTTGGAAATAATAAATATATTTTAAAAACAGATATTGCAAGGTATTATCCTAGTATATATGCACACTCTATTTCATGGGCATTGCATACTAAGGAAATTGCAAAAGAAAATATAAAAAAGAAGTTATATCTTCTTGGAGATGAAATAGATAGACTTGTTCGAAATATGCAGGATGGACAAACTATAGGAATACCTATTGGTCCGGCTACATCATTTATAATTCAGGAGATTATTGGAGTTGTTATAGATTACGAGTTTAGTTCGGCTATGAGCATTATGGGTATTAAAGTTAATGGGTATAGATATACAGATGATATGGAATATTATTTTAATTCGTTAGAAGATGCTGAAAGAGGGCTGAGTCAATTAAATAAAATTGTGAAAAGGTACCAGCTAGAATTAAATAGTTCAAAAACAAGTATTATAAAAACTCCGGATAAACTTGTACCTGAATGGATATATTATTTTACAACATTTAATTTTAGAAAATGCAATGATAGTAAAATAAATATTCTAATGCAAAAAAAAGATTTAATAAGTTATTTTAGTAAGACATTTGAATTTTTTAAAAATAATAATGAAAAGGGAATACTAATTTATGCCTTAAAAACAGTAAGAAAAGCTGTAATAATGAAGGAGAATTGGGACATTTTTGAGTCCTTAGTTTTACATAGTGCTTTAATTGATCCATTAACAGTACCAACTGTTTTTGAAATAATAGAAGGATATAAATACAGGGGATACCCTATTAATATTGATAAAATAACGGAATTTGTGAATGGGTTAATAAGGGATAATATAGAATTGAAAAATGATTATGAAGTTGCATGGGCACTAAGTATTGCTAATAGACTTAAGATGCAGATTAATGAGGAGGTAAGCAAGAAGTTATTACAAAGTGACAATGCAATAATAAATACATTAACTATGATTTTGAATAGTAAGAAACTTCTAAATGGAAACTTAAATTTTGATCATTATAGAAGTTTTTTCACGGAGGAAGAATTGTATGATTCAAATTGGTTATTTACATATGAATGTTGCAATCAGGGATGGCTTGGTCAGGATAAGGATAAAGATTATATAAAAAAGGATCAATTTTACAAACAACTGTTAGATAATAAAATTTCTTTTATTAATGCTGATTTTTCACCTGTAGGGAGTATGTTAAGAAAGTTAGTCATACTGAAAATGGATATAGGATCAATTATAAAATGTGGGAACCTAACAACAGAAAAATTAAGAGAAAATGTAGAGCAAGTGGTAAAAAAATTGCTTGTAGATAATGATATTATCGAAGAAATTATAGATAATGATATCATTGAAGAGATTATAGTAGATATATTAAATAAAATACAAGAACCTAAGAAAGAACCTAAGGAAGAACCTAAGGAAGAACCTAAGGAAGAACCTAAGGAAGAACCTAAGGAAGAACCTAAGGAAGAACCTAAGGAAGAACCTAAGGAAGAACCTAAGGAAGAACCTAAGGAAGAACCTAAGGAAGAACCTAAGGAAGAACCTAAGGAAGAACCTAAGGAAGAACCTAAGGAAGAACCTAAGAAAGAACCTAAGGAAGAACTTAAGGAAGAACCCCCAAAGGACAAATTTAATAGCAATGATTGGTTATTTAACTTCTTTAATACTGATTTCAGCAAAGAAGATACTATATATTCTAACGATACATATATAGATTATTAAAAGCAAAATTTATTGGGTGGTAACAATATGGTAATACAAATAGAAAATGATTTTTATTAAGTGAAGTTGCACGGACAATTAAGAGTAGTATTTGTTTTGTATTATTAAAAGATGAGGAAATTAAAGAAAATAAACGAAGGTGTTCTGAAGATGATTTATAACACAATAAAAACACAACTACGGTAAAAGATATATATTAATATAACGTTAAACAAAGTTCTGTAGCCTTAAACTTATTGGAAATAAAGAATTATAATGTTGTGTAATCTTCTGTAATAGTACTGTTTCCGTTCCAGCTGGTCGCAGGTTTGATTCCTGCCCGACACACCATTACGAATCTAGGCACCTCAAAGGGTTTAGGTATCTATCCTTCGTTAATTAATACCAGTAATTATTATAAAGTGGCTTTGCGTTTCTTGCAAAGTCATTTATTATTTATCCTTAATTTTCTAAAATTGAAAATTGAATTTTAATGCGAGAGAGAAATCTTTATGGATTAAGAAACATTTCGATTTTAGAAAAAAAGGAGGAGACTAGAATGACGAAAATTGATTACATTGACTTAATTAACTCAACAAGGAGAAATAATTTAGCGATAGAGAGAACTAAGGTATGTATCGAAGCTTTGGAGAGGAAGCTTAAATTAAATGTAGAAGATTTTAAATCATATTTCAGAAGCAATGACAAAAATGAATTTTTATTAAATTTTCTGAATTATATTGTTCAAAAATATTGCTTAAGTCAAGGCATTTATGCAGATGCAGAGATGGAACAAAGAATATTTTTTAAGATTTATTTGGATGGAGAATTAATTTATATAGCAGGAGCTATAAGTATGAATAAAGCAAGATGGCATTTGGCAGATTATATAGTTAAAAATAGTAGAATTATTACTGGGATAATGAGTTACAAAATTTGTGGATTTGAAAAGGTGGAAGAACAAATTATTAATAAAAGCAGAGAATTACATATTATCTATATTTTAAATGAAAATGCAGAAATGACAATGAATATATATCAGATAATTACTGTTTGAACTTGCGGTGGATATTTTGATGTAATATATAGATTATATGAAACCTTCGGTAACAGAAAAAGATTTTGTACAAGAATATGAAGCTAATCATTATGTAATTAAGCTATTGAGTGATTTTTATCTTATAAACAAATTCACCGGCGTGCTAATATCATTCAATAGATGAAGAATAGAATATGCTGAGTGGTGCAATCATGATATTTTAAAAGGATTGAATTATTTATCTGATAAAAAAACTTATAATTATAAAAGTGAAGGTTCTAAAATATAAAAAGCTTAAAAAATAAATGAGTAAACGAAATTAAGTTTTGCAACCTTAAAAGGACAACGCTAACTACAAAAACATGCAAAAATAGAGTACAACGAAAGACAATTATTTAGGATATAGAATAGCTGTGTGTAGTTTATTTGGTTTATTTAGGAAGAATAATAGCAAAAAATTCCCAAAATGATTTTGAAGATAATATGTATTTTTACAAGAAGTAATTATATTTTTTAGTGAATTATCGAAAAACTTTGATTATACCATTTGCTTTGTTAGGGTGAAATGTTGCAGGACAATGAAGGCATTTTAATATAGTTGAGTAATTGAAAATAGTAATGTATTTACTATTTTAAGAAATAAATATGTTGCTATCTTTTATTTATCTAAATATTCATTTAGAGTTTTTATTTCTTCACCTGTTATAAAGTACCTTTTTTAACTTCCAACACATTTTTCTTTCTTATAAATTATTAAACCTCCACTCAGTTCTGAAATTATATTTCTTACAAATTTCTTTTTTTCGTTTTTAAAAACAAGGTATAGTTCATCTAGATTTGAACCTTGTTGAGATTTGCAGCTAAGTACATTGCATTATTAAGTACTGCATGTTAATATATGGATAAGGAGTGAAGATATTGGAAATAGATAAGGAAATGCTGAAAGGGTATATTGATACAATATTAATGAGTGTACTTAATGACTGCACTATGTATGGATATGAATTAGCAAAAAAGGTAAGGGCGATTAGTGGGGAAACCTTTGAATTAAAGGAAGGCACACTATATCTGTCATTAAAAAGACTAGAAAAGAACGGGTATGTTAAATCATATTGGAGTAATAGTGAAAGTGGCGGCGGTAGACGGAAATATTACAATATCACTGATGATGGAATAGAATATGTTAAAAGAAAAAGAATAGAATGGATTTTTATGAGAGAATTGATAAATAAGTTTCTTGGGGGTGTAAAAAATGAATAGTCAATCAAAAATGAGCAAAGAAGGTATAGATTGCATAGAAAAGTATGTATCTAATCTTGCAATTGGTATTCAAGCAAGTTCAGATGAAATTAAAGATTTTAAAAATGAGATGAAAGCAAATCTATTGAGTAGTGTAGGTGATTTATTAAGTCAAGGATATGAAGAAATTAATGCTGTTGAACTTGCTATAAAACAATTTGGAGAAGTAGATAGTATAAAAACAGAAATTAAAGAGGTATACAAAACAAAATACTTATATGCCAAAAAACTTTTAAACATAACGATAATTGTAGGTGTATTAGGAATTTTATTATCTTTTGGAGGGGTAATTTGGAAAAATTATTCCGTAGACAGACCAATTAATGATATATACTCAATTATAGAAAAAAACATGGGGAATGATTCTAATCCTATCACAGATAATATGAAAAATAATCTTAAAGATAAGGTAGATAAATCTTTCGCTATTGACTATGTAACACTTCAAATTTTTGATAAAAATGATAAATATATTAATACAGATAGAAATCTAAAGTATGATTACAATTATGCACCAAGAATGACTATTGATGAATCTGGTAATGGTCGTCCAAAAACATTATCAAGATTTGTTGCATATGCACAAAATTCTAAACAAATTGAAATTAAAGGTTCCAATAAGGGCATAATTGTAATTACTGAGACAAGAGATATTAGTTTTATAATTTTTCAGATTGTACCTATACTACTTTTGATTTACTGGGTTCTATTTGCTATTTGGGCAAGTATAAATTCTGTTAATAATAAGAGAAGTATTATTTGGATATTTGTATTTATACTGCTCAATGTTGTTGGATATTTGATATATTATCTTGTTGGACGTAGTCTTATTAATAAAAGCAGAAATAAAATTTAAGTTTTGTTAAGAGTGGAGCAGGAAAGTCTTGCTTTTAATTGAAGAGAATTTTGGTTGACTTAAATTTAATTTATTAACGAATAAGTATTGGTAGATTATAATTATGATTGATTCATAGCAAAAATCGAATCCCTTTTCTCTGCTAATATGAAAGAGATCTAGCGAGTTTGCTAGATCTCTTTTAAATGTTATTAATTAAAATATTACTTAAAACTTAGAATCGATTATATTTCCACTAAAACCATTTATATTGAGTTGTTTTTTTGTATCATTATCTATTTTTAGTTTATCTATAAAGCTATTCCAATCATTTACTTGTTGATCTATTATGCTATTTGTAAATCGAATTTTATTAGCATATGGTGATTCGTTTTCATAGGAATTTCCTTCAAGTAAAGAGCTCATAAGGTTATTTAGACCTTTAGAATATTCAGTACGGAATTGCTTAAGGTCATCATTATAAAGTTTTGCAAAGAAATTGAAGGAATCAACTACTCTTCCCTCTAAATTGTTAAAGGAAGTCCCAACTATTGCACTGTGAGAATTAGAGAAATTAACAATCTTACGAGCAATGTTTTGTGAAATTGTATTTGATAGTGTTTTCTTTACCTCATTTGACATATTACAACTTTCCAGCATAATATCACCTTTAAGTTTCATTTGTCCAAGGTATGCGCCTAAAACTTCCGGAGAATTAGTATATATACCTCCGCCTAAGGTAGTTATTACTGTACCAACTGCCTTAATGTCACTATAACTCATATTTTCAATTGTATTACAATTGTTAATTGAATATAAATTTGAAAGATTATCAAGTTTATCAGTGAAGTTTTTTAGACCATCTCCATAATTATTTATTACTTTTCCCCATTCTGCTGAGTTCTGCGTTTTTACATCTTCAAATATCTTTTTCTTATTTTTTATTACATCAATAATATGGCTTTGAAATTCTTTCACATTAAAATTCTGTTCATTATTTTTATTTTCGGTGGACCCCTTATATGTAAGATCGTCATTAATCCAATTTAAATCTCCGTTTAAAAAATTACCTATACCTTTTGCAAATGCTTCAGATAATTTATTTACAGCTTCATCAGAAACTTTATTTAATCCATTAAGTCTTTCTTCCAATTCTTTTCCAGAATATTTTTCTTTAATTCTGTCTTCATAAAGACTTTCCTTTGCTACAAAGTTAGTTATAAATTGTGGATCTGTAAAAGTATAATCTTTAGAAATAACTATCGGTGATACCTCATAATTTCCATTTGAAGGTATTTCACAAGAATTAGGTGATGAGTATAAGCCTGCCCAATAATTTTCTGCTGCATCAGATTTTATTTGTTCTGCATCTAGCTTTCGTCTATTTTCCAGTAATTCTTCTTGTGTTACACTGGATACTTTCATTTTTTCTGCTTTAAATGTTTTATCTATATCTATTTTGTAGTTGTTTAAACTAGGAAAGGATGTTTTTATATCCATTGCCATATTTAGCCCCTTTAACATTAATTAAATTTAGTAATTATATACTAAAATGCATTGCTCTTTAATATTATTATCGTAATTTATATTAACATCTTTATACCTTTAATGGTTTAAATATACAATTAAACCATTGATTTTATAAAATTTATTATGTAAATCGTAACCTAGAAGAAAAGGTCACAAAAGGTCGAAAACATTAAAGTAATCTTACATATAATCGATAAATAAAGAAAGGCATTAAGAAATTATTTATTACTTATTACTTTAAATAGCCTTGTTTATTTTAAATATCATATGAGGAGATGTTTTCATGAAAAGAAAATCTAGTTTGTTCGTAAAATTTTTAGTAGTAGCCATGATATGTATTATTATACCTTTACTTATTAGTGGTTATTATTCAGTTAACTCATTTTCAAATTCTTTGGAAAGTGAAGCAAAAAAATCATTGAACAGTGCAGCTATTTCAAATAAAAATTATATAGATGTGGCTTTTAAGGATCAAATGGATTTAGCAACATCTATTTCAAACGAAAGTGAAGTTGTAAACTATTTTAAAGAATTTAAAAAAACTAACAAACCTAACAAAGCAGTATTAACTCATATGTCAAGTAATTTGGAAACTAAATTGAAAAATTCAAATGGATTATATGAGAATATGATTTTGCAAGTGATTTCTTCAGATTTAAATAAAGTAACAGTAGCTGATGGTATTGGTGGAAAGTCTATTGGGGATAAAAGACCAGCTACCCAAGATTTATTAAAAGCCTTGGAGAAAGAAGGCAAAGCTAAGATTGGGAGTATTATGGCTTCTCCTATAACAGGAAGACCTGTTATTACAATAAATGCACCGATTTTGGATACTGATACTAAACTGTTAACAGCATCATTTCTAGATTCAATAGATTTGAATACATTAACTCAAAATATTGTTAAATCAAACTCTAATGAATCTATTAAAACTTTTTTAATAGATCCAACAGGTCTTGTAGTTTCATCGGAAAATTCTTCACAAATATTAAAACTTAACTTAAGCAAAGAAAAAGGAGATATGCCAGATTTCTATGGTACAATGAAGGCTAACAATTCTGGTATAGGTTATTTTACTATTAATGGTGTAAAAAACATAGCTTCATATACAAAAAGTGATATCACAAAGTTATATATTGTATCCTTTATACCTGTGGAACAGTATATGTCAAAAATCAATAGTGTTAGAAATGGAATAATTATTGTAATTATTATAAGTCTTATTATATCTAGCTTGTTAATATTATTATTTTCACGAAGTATTACTAAACCATTAAAATTAGCTGTGGAATATATAAGAACATTTGCTTTAGGAGATTTTTCAAAGGAAGTACCAGATAAAGCAATGAGGGTAAGTGATGAAACTGGTGATCTAATGATTTCTTTAAATACAATGCAAAAATCTATTAGGACTATGCTTAAAACTGTAGTTAAACAATCTGAAAAAATAGAGAGTTCAGTTATTATAACTAATAAGAGTATGTATGATTTAGAGTATCAGATTGAGGAAATATCATCAACAACTGAAGAGTTGTCCGCTAGCATGGAGGAAACAGCAGCTTCATCAGAAGAATTGAGTGCTTCTTCCGATGAATTAGGAAAAGCGGTGACTACTATATCCGAAAAAGCTCAAGAAGGTGCTGAAAATTCAGGTGAGATAAGAAAAAGGGCACAGGAATTAAAAGAAAGTGCAGTTATTTCTAAAAAGGTAGCTGAAGATATTAGGAATAACATATATAGTAGCTTAAAGCAATCAATAGAGCAGTCAAAAGCAGTTACTCAAATTAATGAATTAACGGAGTCTATTTTACAGATTTCATCTCAAACAAATTTATTAGCTTTAAATGCTGCAATAGAAGCTGCACGGGCAGGAGAAGCAGGGAAAGGTTTTGCAGTAGTAGCTGAAGAGGTTAGAAAGCTAGCTGAGGATTCAAAAAATATTACTAATGAAATCCAACAAGTAACTAAAATAGTAGTATCTTCAGTAGAAAGTTTAAAATACAATTCGGAGAATGTATTAGATTTCATAGATTCAACAGTAATAAAAGATTATATTGCTATGGTTGAAATTGGAGAACAGTATTATAAAGATGCAAACTATGTTGGAAATCTTGTAAATGATTTTAGTAGTAAAGCTCAGGAGGTAAGCTCCTCTCTTCAAATTATGATTAATGTCATAAATGAAATATCAACTGCAAATAATGAAATGGCTATAGGAACTGGAAATATTGCTAATAAAGCATCTATTAGTTTACAAAAATCAAATGATGTATCAAAGGTAACAAGTGATACTAAGAAAGTATCTGAAGAATTAAAGACTATTGTTTCAGAATTCAAAATTTAATTATAAGGAGATTTGAACCCGGAATTGGGCGCCTACGTAATTGATGAGTACATAAGAGGAGATGAAAAGATGGAATTTATTAGCTCAATTCTTAAATTTTTAGTAACACTTTTAGTAGCTTTTTTTCCTGTTCAAATTATTCTAAATCTTGTTAATAATAGATTTAATATATTTACACCTCTTCAGGAATTCATTAAGAAAAGTGGTAATGAAAAATTGATAAATAAATTTGTTTTTATTATATCGATTGCTTTATTCCTACTTGTTAGTAACTATATTAATCTTAATGACTTCGAGTTTGGAATTTTAGCCGGAGTTTACTACGCAATAGTATTCACTATTTTGCCAAGGAAGTAAAACCTAGGTGAGATAAAAAAGATAGGCAAGTAAATAGTTTACAATTTATTGTTATTCTCGACATTCTAATGACACATATAATTGTTATTGTTAATACATAGAAAGAAACTAGTAATTGATTTTTTAATTAGAGTCCCCCTTTAATTAAATATATATATAACTAGGAACGATAGATCAAGGGCTCTAGCACAATTGTGCTAGAGCCTTTTTTCATTGTAGATAAACCAAATTAAATATGGATAATAGCTATGTCATATATTTTTGAATGGTATTAATTACTATAGGAATACCTTTTTTAATTTTCTCCTCATTTACATTACTAATGCTTATTCTAAAATAATGATCATTTCTATTTTGTTCCAAAAAACATAAATTTGTATCTAACATTTTAATATTGTTATTTAATAGTGAACTTATTATTTTATCATATTGTAGTGAATCATCTACATATATACAAGAAAAATATCCGGATTTAGGGATGTTCCATTTTATTTTAGAATGTTGAAGCAAAGATATTGTATTTTTTAAATAAGTCATTCTATTACGGTATAGGGTGCTCATTTTGTTTCTATGTATATCAAACAGACCACTTTTTAAATAGATTTCAAGTGCCCCTTGAGATAGTATTGGACTATTCATATCTGTCCATTTTTTATAATTTAGGAAAGTACTTATTAGTAAGCTTGGCAATATGAGTGCGGCAACTCTTAGTCCAGGCATAAGAATTTTTGAATAACTTTTCAAGTAAATAACCTTTTCAGTAGTGTCATAAGTGAACATGGGGTCATTTTTTTTATTTATGTCTAAATCGGAAACAATATCATCTTCAACAATATATACATTATATTTTTGCGCCATAGCTACAATAGATTCTTTTTCTTCTTTACTATAAGAAGTTCCAGTTGGGTTATGAAATCTAGGGACGGTATAAAAAAATTTAATATTGCCATACTTAAACATGTTTTCTAGTTCATATAAATCTATTCCGTTAAGCCCTCTTTCAATTCCTAATACGGAAACATTATTTAATTCTAAAATTTTTATAATTCCATAATAAGTAGGTTGCTCAACAAGAATGTTAGATTTACCATTTGGAAAGGGCATAATTGACAATATGGTTAGTGCTTGTTGAGAACTGGATGTAATGACAATGTTGTCTGAACTTGTAAATACTTGATATTGTTGAAAGTGTTTTGATAATACATGTGTTAATGAATTCAATCCTCGTGGATTTGAGTAAGTAAATAAGGTTTTTTTGTACAAATCTATGGATTTATTCAAACAATGTTGAAAATCTTCATAAGGAAAGCTTTCAATATCTGGAACTCCTGATGAAAAATCAATAATAGTATTGTTAGTGGAATTAGTATTATGGAAATCCTCTAATAGGTAGTATCCACTTTTGGGAGAGGGGTAAACAATATTATCTTTTTCAAGTTTATCATAGGCTTTTAAAACTGTACCAATACTACAATTAAATAGTTGGGATATAGTCCTAATAGAAGGCAATTTTTTTTGTAGGTGAAATTTCCAGCTGAAATTCCATTATGAATATAGTCAATAATCTTTTCGTATTTTAACAATATAAGCAACTCCTTTAATTTTGTACTAGTACAGATTGCACTTTTATTTCTTGATAACTAAATTATACTATACTAATATGTAGGTGTAATCAATTTGTGTAGGTATAGTGGAGACACTTGAGAAAAGATGAGGAGAAATCAGTTATGACAAAACCAGAGCTTTTAGCTCCAGCGGGGAACTTAGAAAAACTTAAAACAGCTATAAATTTTGGTGCGGATGCTGTTTACCTTGGAGGAAGTAAACTGAATCTAAGAGCATTTGCAAACAATTTTAATCTTGAAGAATTAAAAGAAGGACTAGAATTTGCACATTCTAGGGGTAAAAAAATTTATGTTACATTAAACATAATTCCTCACAATGATGATTTAGCAGAAATAGAGGATTATCTTAAAGAGTTATATGAAATTGGGGTTGATGCAATACTTGTTGCAGATCCAGGAATCATTGAAACTGCTAAAGCAGTAGTTCCAAATCTTGAGATACATTTAAGTACTCAAGCAAATTGTGTAAATTATAAATCTGCTTTATTTTGGCACAAATTAGGTGTTAAAAGAGTAGTAATGGCAAGAGAAATGAGTATAAATGATTTCAAAATTTTGAGAAAAAAACTTCCGGAAACCTGTGATATAGAAGCTTTTGTTCATGGATCAATGTGCATGGCATATTCAGGTAGATGTATGTTATCAAATTATTTAACAGGTAGAGATGCAAATAGAGGCGAATGTGCACAACCATGCAGATATAAATATCATCTGATAGAAGAAAAGGAATCTGGAGAACGTCATGAAATCACTGAGAATAACAATGGAATTTATATAATGAATTCAAAGGACTTATGTATGATAGAACATATCCCTGAACTTATGGAATCTGGAATTAACTCTCTTAAAATTGAAGGAAGGATGAAGAGTGTATATTATGTTGCATCTGTTGTAAAAGCCTATAGAGAAGCCATTGATAAATACATAGAAGATCCTAAAAAATATGTTTTTGATTCTAAATGGGAAGATTATCTTCTAAAACCTAGTCACAGACCTTATACTACTGGCTTCTACTTTGATGAAGAGATAAAACAGAGTTATGAAAGCTCAGCATACATTCGCAATTATGACATTGTAGGTATTGTGAGAAACTATAACAAAGATTCTCATATAGCAACAATACAGCAAAAAAATAAAACTTACAATGGTGATGCTGTTGAAGTTTTAGTTCCAAAGGGAGATAACAAGAACATTAAACTTAATAGTATGAAAAAAGAAAGCGGAGAAGCTATAGATAGTGCACCATCAGCACAAATGATTTTCACAATTGAATGTCATGAAGAACTTAAGGCAGATGATATAATTATTAAAATTAAGGAGGAAAAATAATGAAAAAATCACAAGTTATTAAACAAATTTTAGATGCAGGTGTTGTTGCAGTAATAAGAGCAGAATCAAAGAAGCAAGGGATTAAAATTATTGATGCAGTTATAAAGGGCGGAATAAAAGCCATTGAAATTACTATGACAGTTCCAGGTGCTATTGATATAATTAAAGAGTTATCCGAACGTTATAATTCTGAAGAAGCTCTTATAGGAGCGGGTACTGTACTTGATCCGGAGACAGCTAGAGCATGCATGCTCGCAGGAGCAGATTTTATAGTAAGTCCAAATTTAAATGTAGACACATTAAAAATTTGTAACAGATATGCAGTAGCTGTTGTGCCAGGAATAATGACTGTTAAAGAGGCAATAGAAGCTTTAGAATATGGTGTTGATATTATAAAAGTATTCCCAGGCAATGCGTTTGGTCCATCAATAATTAGTTCATTTAATGGACCACTTCCCCAGGCAAACCTTATGCCAACTGGTGGAGTAAGCTTAAGCAATGTAGAGGATTGGATAAAGGCTGGAGCAGTAGCAGTAGGTACTGGTGGTGAATTGACTAAGGGAGCAAAAACTGGTGACTACGAAGCAGTAAAAGAAATGGCTGCTAAATTTGTTGCAAAAGTTAATAGTGCAAGAGGACTATAGGATTAAATTAATACTATAAAATAACAAATGCTAATTGCTTTATCCACAGGGATTATAAAATGTTTCTGTGGATAAAACTCTATATATTTTGACAATAATTTGTGTATGTGATACGGTTAATATATTCATCGGAGGGTATATAACTATATGCTGGATAAGATGGTTGGATAAAATCAACTGTCTTATCCAGCATTTTTTTGTTTTTAGGAGGTTATATATTAATGGAGCAACATAACGATTTAACAAAGGGGAAGGTTATCCCCACACTATTAAAATTTGCATTTCCATTTTTGTTAGCAAGTTTGCTGCAAGCACTCTATGGTGCAGCAGATTTGCTAGTTGTTGGTCAGTTTGATAATTCTGCCCAAGTTTCTGCGGTGGCAACAGGAAGTCAGATTATGCAGACAATTACAGGAGTTATTCTTGGACTTACTACAGGCGGTACAATTATAATCGGTAACTATTTGGGAGCAAAAAAATATAAGGATATTGCAGAGTCAATTGGAACTATAATTTGTATATTTGCTATAATGGCCGCTGCTATGACTGTAATTATGGTACTACTAACGGGTACTATTACAAGTTTAATGAATACACCAGCAGAGGCATTTAAATACACAAAGCAATATATTTTAATATGTTCTTGTGGTATACCATTTATTATAGGTTATAATGCGTTAAGTGGTATTCTGCGAGGATTAGGTAATTCAAAAGCTCCATTATACTTTATAACAGTAGCTTGCGTAACTAACATTTTTGTAGATTTAATATTAGTGGGTGTTTTACATATGGGTGCACCAGGAGCGGCAATTGCCACTATATTAGCTCAAGCTATAAGTTTCATAATTGGGGTTATGTATGTAAAAAAAGTAGGTTTTGTTTTTGAGTTCAATCGCAGGAATATTAAACTTGAATCAGGTAAAGCAAAGAAAGTATTTAAGTTAGGATTGCCAATAGCATTACAGGATGGTTTAATTAATGTTTCTTTTATAATAATTACAGCGGTTATTAATGTAATGGGGCTTACTGCTTCTGCATCTGTAGGTGTTGTAGAAAAAATAATTGTATTTACAATGCTTCCAACTATTGCGTTCGCTTCAGCAATTGCAGCAATGACAGCTCAGAACATGGGGGCAGGAAAGCAGGAAAGAGCGAAACAGTGTTTGTATATAGGAATGGGATGCTCATTAATCATAGGAATAATATGTTATATATATGTACAAATTAATCCAACGTCGCTAACAGCATTATTTTCGAGGGATGTTGAGGTTATAAAAACAGCCGCACTATATCTGAAATCATATAGCATTGACTGCATTTTGGTATGTTTTGTATTTTGTATGAACTCGTTTTTTAGTGGCTGTGGCAATTCTTTATTTCCAATGATTCATAGTTTAATTGCTACTTTTTTTATTCGTATTCCGTTGTCATTTGTTTTAAGTAAAATGGCAGGTATAACGCTGTATGAAATTGGTTTTGCATCGCCGCTTGCAACATTTGCATCACTTGTAATGTGTATAATGTATCTGAGGTCTGGAAGATGGAAGAAGAATCGGAGTATTACTCAGGAAATGATGTAGTATAATCTGAAAATAGACTATAAGCATATAGATTATTTATGTCGAATCATATATAATGGTATCCTATTTAATAATTTTTAATAATAAAAAATAGGGGGAATTATGATGCCATTAATAGGTAGAAAACATCTTGAAGATGTAGTAAAGAAACCAGTTAAAAGCTACTGGAACTTAAATGAACATACTAGTAAGGATATGAAAGAGTTAAGAAGCAACGACGGTGATCACTGGTATTACGTCAACACTAAGAGTAAAGAGAGTATTCAAAAGGCACTAGAAGCTGTTAGAGAGTTATACATGTTGTCAGTGGTATATAAGGAAGAAGGTATTGCTATACTGGAAACCATGTTGAAAGTATTGAAATAAAATAAATATATTATAAAAAGGGGCTAATCTAAAATTATTTTGGATTAGCTTCTTTTTATAATAAAAAATAGTGTGAGGATAATATAAAATTTTACAAATTGTATTGAAAAAGTAGTATTATACTGTATAATGGTAGAGGCTAAAGCTTATTGGTTAGAGTAAATAGTAAAAATTAAACGCTTCATAGAGTCTCTATGAGGTTTTTTGTGAATTAATGATAGGAACACTTATGAATACTACATAAAAAAACGAGGGAAGAGGATTGAAATGGAAAGTTTAGTGCTTTTAATTATAGGAATACTTAAGATTACCATACTTGATTTAACATTATCTGGCGACAATATTGGTGTTATTGCTTTGGCAACAAAAAAATTACCACCTGCATATGCTAAAAAGGCGAGTTTGATTGGAATAACAGGAGCTATAGGATTAAGAATAGTATTTGCTTGTATTATAACTCTAATAATGGATATACAATGGTTACATATTAAATTAATTGGTGGTTTATTTTTAGTCAAAATCACATGGGATTTCATTAAACCTGAAGCTCAAGAAGACGACTGCACTGTAAAGAAAGCAGAAAAATTTTGGGAAGCTGTGGCTATAATTATTATTGCAGATATAAGTATGAGTCTTGATAATGTAATTGCAATAGCAAGTGCAGCAAATGGAAGTGTATTATTAATTATAGTTGGTATTTTGATAAATGTACCTATAATTTTTTTTGGAAGTCAAATTGTTGCAAATTTAATGAGAAAACATCCTATTGTTATATATTTGGGTGGTGGGATACTCGCCCATACTTCTCTTAAAATGATACTCGAGGATAACTTAACAACAAAATATATAGAACTTGCACCTTCAGTTTTAACAATAATTCCATGGATTTTTGCTATTAGTATACTAGTTTATGGATTCTTAATGATCAAAAAATCGAAAATTGATTTGGGAACCAATTCATAAACATAGAACATACCTAAAACAATATTAAGAATTGGATAACTTTTATTTCTTACAAAGAAACAAAATAATAATGCCATTTTAGAACAAGCAATATGTAGTAATTTGTAAGAAAATGTGGTAATATGTTACTGGAATATATAATTTTTAATTTCCAGTAGCAAAAGTTATTTTTGAAACGAGGATAATTATTATGGGTAGGAATAGAAGTAGGCGAACTATGGTTTTGGGATATTTTTCAATTGCTTGTTTATCATTAATTATAATATTATTTAGCATTTATAGTATGAATAAAGTATGCAGTGAATCTGATTTTATTATTAAAAAAATAATTCCGGCAAAAATATTTTCAACGGAAATTCTAACATCACTAATCAATCAAGAATCAGGTATTCAGTCTTATATGATTTCAGAAAATAAAGAATTTTTAGAACCATATTATTTAGGAAATAAACAAGTACAAGGATATTATACTTCCTTGGATAATTTAAAGGATACAGCACTAGGAGTTGATATTACAAATCAACTTAGCCAACAGATGAAGTCTATTCAAAAATTTTACAAACAACAAATAAATTTAGTCAATAATGGAAAATTAGTGCAAGCTAAGCTTAATTTAAATAAAGGAAAAAACTTAGTCGATAATTTTAAGATGACTGATAATATACTAATGAGTAAAATTGATTTAGAGGTAAATAGCTCACGTAATAAGGTTGCAAATACTCAAATAATCCAGCGATGGTTATTGATCGTTTTGGGAATTGTACTTATTGTGGGTAATATTATATTTATTAAGTATATTTCAAATTTTATGTATGAGGAAGTTAAGAAAAAAAATGAAGTAAATATAGAATTGAATAAATTACTTGTTTCACATGAAGAGTTTATTGCAAATATTTCGCATGAACTTAAAACACCACTGAATGTAATTTTTTCAGCCATACAATTATTTCAAATGTATTGTGATAATGGTTCATTAGATGAGAGGCGAGAAACGATTATTAAATATCTTGACTCAATGAAATTAAATTCATATAGGTTATCTAAACTTATAAATAATATAGTCGATACATCAAAGATTCAAGCAGGATTCTTCAATTTAAATTTATCAAATAATAATATTGTTGAAGTTGTGGAAGAAATAGTAATGTCTGTAACTAATATTACTGATATTAAAGGTATACGTATTATTTTTGATACAGATACGGAGGAAAAAATTGTTGCATGCGATACAGAGATGATACAAAGAATATTATTAAATCTTATATCAAATGCCATAAAATTTTCAAATGAAGGTGATGAGATACTTGTGGAGTTCAAGGATGAAGATAAATTCTTTCAAATTTCAGTCAAGGACAACGGCATAGGAATTGAAGAAAAAAACTTGAGTATGATTTTTGATAGATTTAAGCAAGTAGACAAATCTTTATCAAGAAATTCTGAAGGCACAGGCATTGGTTTAAGTTTAGTTAAGTCCATTGTGGAATTGCATGGAGGCACTATATATGCTGAAAGTGAATTCGGAAAAGGAAGCAAATTTACTGTTCAACTTCCAGCTGGGAAGGTGAAGCACGAGAATATGTTATATAATAGTAAAGGGAAAAGTGAAAATGAAAATATACGTGTGGAACTTTCAGATGTTTATTTGTAACTCAGAGCTAAATTTATAAACATAAAATATAGAATGCTTGTTTATTAAAAAATTAAGATACAGGGGAAGTATTTGAAATTTTTTGGAGCATTAGGACAAAATATATAATATAAATCCCTCAATTATTAAAGTTTTGTTTTAAATAGAATATGTGTTGTAGTTTAATTAATAGTACAAACGGGGGATTATAAAAATGATAAAGGTTCATTATATCAAATTTAAGTGGGTCAGTATTTTTTTGATTATATTAGTTGTACTTAGTTTTGGCGGTTATAGATTCGTAAAAAATTCATCATTAAATAATAAAGCTAAACTAACACTCGTAAGTACCCAGGTAACAGAGAGTACGGTGATTACATTTCCAGATGAAAATTTGGAAAAAGCAATAAGAGCATATATACAGTGCCCTACCGGAGATATTTTAAGAGATGATGTTGATAAGATAACAAACCTACAAAATACTAAAGGCAAACATATTAAGAATCTTTCAGGCATAGAAAATCTGACTAATTTAGTATGTCTAAATTTAAGTAATAACCAAATTAGTAATTTAAAACCTTTGAATGGATTAACAAATTTGACTAATTTGAATTTAGCATCTAATAAAATTAATAATATAGAACCGTTGACAGGGCTTATTGAATTGACTCATCTGAATCTGGATACTAATCAAATGAGTAATATAGAACCTTTAAAAGGACTTGTTGAATTGACTAATTTAGATTTATCCACTAATAAAATGAGTAATATAGAGCATTTAAAGAGACTTACTAAATTGACAAATCTGAATTTGGCTGATAACCAAATGCGTGATATAGAACCTTTAAAAGGACTTACTAAATTGACAAGTTTAAATTTAGCAGCAAATCAAATGAGTAACATAGAACCTTTAAAGGGACTTACTAATCTAACAGATTTGAATTTGGCTGCGAATAAAATGAGTAATATAGAACCTTTAAAGGGACTAACTAAATTGACTAGTTTGAATTTAGCTGCGAATAAGATGAGTGATATAGAACCTTTAAAAGGGCTAACTAATTTGACTAATTTGAATTTAGCAGCAAATCAAACGAGTAACATAGAACCTTTAAAGGGACTTACTAACCTGATTGATTTGTATTTAGACACTAATCAAATAAAAGGTTATTCTTCAGGTAATACTAAGTATAAAGAACTGGAAATGCCTAGCAATGTGAATACAGTTATTACTCCTAAGCAAAATATAACAAGTGTCAGCGGTCAGGCTGAAGCTAGTAAAGTTATAACATTTCCAGATGGAAATTTAGAAAAACTAATAAGAGATGCCATTCAAAAACCAACTGGAGATATTTTAAAATCTGATGTTGATAAGATAACAAATTTGCAAGATGCTAAAGATAAACATATCACAAATCTTTCAGGGATTGAGAATCTGACTAATTTGACTTCATTAAATTTAAGTAATAATCAAATTACTAGTATAGAACCTTTAAAAGTGTTGATTAACCTAACTGAGTTAAATGTCAGTATGAATCAAATTGAAGTTACAGATATGCTATCCCTACGAAATGTTTTGCCTAAATGCAATATCGAATAAGAATAAAGGCTTTAGTTATAGCAGTATAATAAAAGAAACACTTTGTGATATTATTGTTGTTTTAAATTACGAAATGTTATAATATGGGAGGCTATCCTATGTCAAGAAAAGAAAAAAACTTATCTCAAAGTGTTGCTGATGATATCCTTGCAATGATTACTATAGATAAAAAATTTATTATTGGAGATAAACTACCAAATGAAAATGAATTATCAAAGCAATTAGGAGTAAGTAGAACTACACTTCGCGAAGGTATTCGTATTTTAGTAACTCACAATATACTTGAAATTAAGAGAGGCAAAGGAACATATGTGGCAAATCATGAAAAGCTTAATGGGGATTTTGGATTAGAAGAGTTTTCTACAATTAAGATGAATGTTAAAGATTTGTATGAAATGAGATTAATTTTTGAGCCTCAAACTGCTTATTATGCTGCAAAGAGGGCAACAGATAAGGAACTTGCAAGAATATTATACTATGGTAGATTAGAGGAAGATAAAATTTTAAATAAGCTTGACCGTACTGAGACGGAGCAAGCTTTTCATAAATCTATTGCAAAGGCAACTCATAATGAGTTTATGAATAAGTTAATGCCTATACTTTACAAAGCAATTGATAAGGGCGTCATTTTATCCTACGAAAATGAAACCATAATTTGCGATACTCTAAGTGATCATCATATGATCATGGAGTTTTTAGAGGCCAGGGATGCAGAGGGTGCAAAAACAGCAATGAAACTTCATATTTTACACGCTATGAGGGGTCTTGGAATAAGTAATGAATAAAATAAATGTCAGTTCTTTATTATATAAGAGTTGGCATTTATTTTTTTACAAAAGTGTATTACATCATTGACAACAGACATCATACAACGTACAATAAAAACAAACAACTGTGGACTATAATTTATAAAGGTGGTAATGTTATGAGAAGTGATGTAGTAACAAAAGGAACAGGCAGAGCACCTCAACGTGCACTATTTAATGCTTTAGGTTTTACAAAAGAAGAAATGGAAAGGCCTCTTATTGGTATCGTTAGTTCAAAAAACGATATTGTACCAGGTCATATGAATTTAGATAAAATTGTAGAGGCTGTGAAAATTGGTGTAGCAATGGCAGGCGGTACTCCAATAGTTTTTCCAGCAATTGCAGTATGTGATGGAATTGCAATGGGTCATCAAGGTATGAAGTATTCACTAGCTACAAGAGATTTAATTGCTGATTCAACAGAGGCAATGGCTATGGCACATGCTTTTGATGCACTAGTAATGGTACCAAATTGTGATAAAAATGTACCAGGACTTTTAATGGCAGCAGCAAGAGTTAACGTACCAACTATTTTTGTAAGTGGTGGACCTATGCTTGCAGGTAAAATTGATGGATGTAAAACAAGTTTTTCAAGCATTGCTGAGGCAGTTGGTGAGTTTAATGTTGGTAAAATTACTGAGGAAAAGTTAGAAGAATTTGAGAATAAATGTTGTCCAACCTGTGGATCTTGTTCTGGTATGTATACTGCAAATAGCATGAACTGTTTAACAGAAGTCCTTGGAATGGGGCTTGGCGGGAATGGAACTATCCCAGCGGTTTATTCTGAGAGAATTAGGCTTGCAAAACACGCTGGAATGAAAATTATGGAGCTACTAGGTAAAAATATAAGGCCGAGAGATATTATGACCCAAGGAGCATTTGAAAATGCTCTAACTATGGATATGGCTCTTGGATGTAGTACAAACAGTATGCTTCATTTGCCGGCAATTGCTCATGAAGTAGGCATTGAGTTAAACGTGGATATGGCAAATGCAATTAGCGATAAAACACCTAATCTTTGTCATCTTGCCCCAGCAGGACATACATATGTTGAGGATTTAAATGAGGCTGGTGGAGTTTATGCTGTTATGAATGAGATAAACAAATTGAATTTATTAAATACGGATTTGATTACATGTACGGGTAAAACTGTTGGAGAAAATATCAAAGGATGCGTAATAAAAGATACACAGGTCATTCGCACCATTACAAATCCTTATAGCACTACTGGTGGAATTGCTGTACTTAAAGGTAATCTTGCTCCGGATTCATGTGTTGTAAAACGGTCTGCAGTATCAAATGAAATGTTAAAGCATGAAGGACCTGCAAGAGTGTTTGATTGTGAAGAGGATGCTTTAAGTGCTATCAATTCAGATGAGATTATTCCAGGAGATGTTATAGTAATTCGCTATGAAGGTCCTAAGGGTGGACCTGGAATGAGAGAAATGCTTAATCCAACATCTGCAATTATGGGACGAGGACTCGGTAACAGTGTAGCTCTTATAACAGATGGACGGTTTAGTGGTGCAACAAGGGGAGCTGCAATTGGACATGTTTCTCCAGAAGCGGCAGTTGGCGGAAACATTGCTTTAATTCACGAGGGGGATATTATATCAATAGATATTAACGCTAATTCTATTAACTTTAATGTAAGTGATGAAGAGCTTAAAATAAGAAAAGCAAACTGGAAACCAAGAAAACCTAGTATTACAACAGGTTACCTTGCTAGGTATGCTGCATTAGTATCATCAGGTAATAAAGGTGCTATATTAGAAATTCCTAAATATTAAATATAATAGCCTACATCTTAATAAGATGTAGGCTATTATATTTAATACCATTATTCTAAAACATTTAAGTAGGTTGAACTAATTTTATACAGTTAGGCTTTGTACCATACTGTTTGCAGCATTTTTTATGGTAACCAACTTGTATTCTTTGTTTCTCCTTGTTATCCCTATGAAATCATATTTTACACCTTTAACATGATCTACGAATCTTTCGAATGAGGCAAGAGTAGAAATACACCCATTACCGGTTCCCCCAGGAGCAGCAACGCATATAAAAGGTTTGCCAAATAAATTGTTTTTATCACCATTTAAGGCTTCACATCTGCGTAGTCTATCAATGAATGACTTAAGCGATTCGCTCATATCACCCCAATAAACTGGTGTAATAATTATGTAGCCATCTGCTTTCGACATTTTTTCGTGTAGGTCTTGAAAATCATCTTTTACTTGGCAGGTATGTTCTTTAAGGCATGTCCCCCATCCACTTTCACAAGCATGGCAGGATGAAATATTTAATGTGTTAAGACTTATCATATTAGCAAGAGCGGAGCCCATTTCTACTCCAACTTTTGCGGCTTTGCCACAGGCAGCAGTTAACCCATCAGTGTTAGGACTAGCAGTAATTATCATTATGTTCATTTAAAAACCTCCATATTATTTATTTTAACTTTCTACTTCATTTTAGTACTTTAAATGATTAGTGGCAAATAAAACAGCGAGAAGTAATGCTTTTTATTGAGAATATCTGATTATAAAGTATAGCCTTATAAGGGAAATTTTTTCTGTTTTATATTATTGTTTTTCATATCTAGATAATATATAATTGTAAGTGATTAAGCAAATTTTAAGAAAATAAATTTTGTTTGGAAGGAGATTAGTATGAAAATAGATCAATCTAAAGAAAAAGGTACTTTGAAAGAGAAAAAGACTAATATGTTATTAGCTTCCTTTATGCTATTTGTCTTCCCGATAATAATTGTTGTTGTTGCAGTAGTCTTAGGACAACATATAGGAAAATATATAGGAGCACCTATTCAAATTTCTAGAGTTTGCGGAGGAATCGTTGGTTTTATATTTGCAATTGTAGTTATTAAATTATTTGATAAATCAGCTGCGATAGATGACAAAGAAGAAAAAATTTATTGGGAAGATTTGTAGATATTAATCTTATAAACTTCTTAATTATTTAATATTTTAAATTAATCTGAGGGAGTGCTAACGATGATTGGGAAAAGGTTAAGGCTCGGAGATACTATTGGGCTAATTTCTCCTGCAAGTCCTGAAAATATAGAAGCAATAAAAAAGGCAATTTTATTTCTAAATAATCTAGGATTTAATGTAATAGAAGGGAAACATCTATATGATAGATGGGGTTATCTTGCTGGTAAAGATAAAGATAGAGCATCCGATATTATGGAAATGTTTGAAAATAAAGCAGTAGACATGATACTTTGTGTTAGAGGTGGATATGGCTCAAGTAGATTACTATCATATCTAGATTATGATATTATAAAGAAAAATCCAAAGATATTTGCAGGGTTTAGTGATATAACAGTTTTTCTAAATGCTTTTTATGAAAAATGTGGGCTAACTACATTTCATAGCCCAATGGGTACTTCTAATTTAGAAGATATGGTCACATTTAAAAGCTTTATGTTTACATTTATGGAAGGGTATAAACCATATACTATTAAAAATCCAGATGAATTTAAAACATCGTGTATAAACCCAGGTATAGCGAAGGGTAACCTTATAGGCGGTAATTTGGGGTTAATATGTAACTCGCTTGGGACTCCCTACGAAATTGATATGAAAGATAAAATACTTTTTATAGAAGAGGTTAATGAGGCCCCTTATAGAGTTGATAGAATACTAACACAACTTTTATTATCAAATAAACTTAAGCAGTGTAAGGGGATTATTTTAGGCCAATTTAAAGATTGCGACTTACCGCATTATGAAAGAAGCCTTACACTAGAAGAAGTTCTTGAGGATAGATTATACAATTTAGACATACCTATGTTTTCGGGGTTTTGCTCAGGTCATGATTACCCTAAACTTACAATCCCAATTGGGGCTAGGGTCAGAATGGATGCGGAACTTGGAATTATAAATGTATTGGATGCTGTAGTAGAATAATATAAAAGCTTGTAAAATTTAAATTTTACAAGCTTTTATTATGTTAATTATTTTATTACTCGTTTACCTATTACAAAATTATCTTTGTAATACCCAGTTAATTCAGATACTTTTACAACATCGCCTGGTTTTGGACAATGTATAAATTTATTGTTTCCAATATAAATTCCAATATGAGATACCTCAGAAGGTGAAGAAGTATTTGTTGTAAAGAAAACTAAATCGCCATTTTTAAGATTATCTATATTAATAGGTGACCCTACATTTATCTGATCCATAGTTGTTCTAGGTAAAGTTATACCGTAGTGATTATAAACATAAACTACAAGTCCTGAACAATCGAAGCCACCACTTATATATTTACCAGTAGTACTTAATGTTGCAGGAGTAGCACCGCCCCATAAGTACGGCGTACCCAAAAATGTATTAGCATAAGACACTATATTATTTCCGGTAACGGTTGTAGTAGATTGTTGTCCATTTGATATGTAGCTTGGACTGCTTGACGTTTCATTAACCAGACTTACGTATGGTTTATATATGTATCCCCATTGACCAGAATATTTAATTTTATAGAAATTACTTTGAGATCCATATATATCTACCTTTTGATTTGGCTTTAATGAACCTAAAATAGTTGCATTACTATCTAATGAAGCTGTTTTTCTTACATTTAAAAAATCAGATGCTATAATATTTCCAACACCGGTAGGTTTTGCTGGAGGTATTACAGCAGGTGTTACTGTAGCTGTAGGGGTACTTGTACTACTTACAAGCTTTACATATAATGTACTTATATAATTTGTTTTTCCATTATAAATTATTTTATAAAATCCATTTAAGGTACCGAGTATTGTGACTTTGCTTCCGAGTGTAATAGATCCAGTCACGGGATAAGTGGAACCAGCTCCAGATCTTACATTTAATGTTGTCGCTGTTATTTGACCATATTTTTCAGTGGTAACAGGAGTGCTTTTTACTATATTTACGTATGAGCTACCTATGTAACCAGTTGTTCCACCATGATTTATTATATAAAAATCTCCAGATTTTCCGAGAGTAGTTATTTTTTCGTTTTTTAAAAGATAACCTGTAATGTTAGATAAAAGTGAAGGTTTTTGTCTAACACGTAATGATGATGTATTTACAACACCAGTGTCGGCAATTGCAACTTGGGAACTTACTATAGACAGTAGCATTACTAGAAAAACCATTCTTTTTTTCATTTGTTTGCCTCCAATATTTAAGTTAATAGTTCTATTTCACTTTAATACGAAACATGAGATAGTTACGTTTATATATTCACCACCTTTATTTTGAGTTTCATTTAATCCTAACTCAAAAAATCCCATGGGAAATATTATGAAGTCGTATTTAAATAGTATAGCACTTATACTATAAAAAATGTTATTTTTATAAAAAAAATGTCACTATTTGTTGTGTAAGATGATATATATCAATACTGAAAAGGCATTAAATAGAACTAAGGAACAAATTTATTTAATATATTTAAAATTTAAATATAAAAATAACAAGGTCATATAGGTTAAAACGTGTTACTAATAAGCCTAATATTTTGAGAAATGCAAGAAAAAATAAGAAAAAATGAATATATATGTAAAGAAAATGGCCTTTTGGTCGATAATGAAATGTGTGATTATTCACATGTTTAAATGAAGTGCTCAAAGGGGTGTTATTATGAAATGGTTTAGAAATTTAGATGTAGTAAAAAAAACTATGTTAGTATTTACAGTGATTAGCATAGCTATAATTTTAACTGGAGGGATAGGGGTAATAAGTTTATTACAGCAAGTAAATTCAAATAATATAGTTCAAATTAATAAATCTAGGGATTTAATAATACTTATTACAGTTATATCATTTGTTATTACCCATTTAATGGCTTATGCATTATGTGGTAATATAATGAAACCACTAAATAAGATTAGAGATTTAGCAAGTAGGTTATCATTATATGATTTTTCAACTCCAATTACTATTATAAGAAGGGATGAATTTGGTCAAACAGGTGAAGCATTAAATACTGCACAGGAAAATATTAAAGAATTAGTAAAGGAAATATTGATTAATTCTTCTGAAATGACTTTATCATCGGAAGCACTTTCAGTTACAGCTTATAAAATTACATCTAAAATGAAAGGCATAGATTTTTCAACATCTGAAATTAATAAATCAGTTCAGGAATCTAGTGCTACGTCAGAAGAAATAACTGCATCTACTTTCGAAGTTAACTCTAGCATGGAAGTTTTATCTTCAAAAGCCATGGAGGGTAGTAACAATGCTTTAAAAATAAAAGACAAAGCGAAAGAAGTCCAAATGCATGCTGAAAAGGCTTTATATGAGAGCAATATTATTTATGAAGAAAAGGAAAAGAATATACTAAAAGCGATACAAGATGGAAAAGTAGTACATGAAATAAAAGTTATGGCAGATGCAATTGCAGCTATTGCATCGCAAACTAATTTGCTTGCATTAAATGCAGCGATTGAAGCTTCAAGAGCTGGAGAACAAGGTAAAGGATTTGCAGTAGTTGCAGATGAAGTAAGAAAACTTGCAGAGCAATCATCAGAAACAGTAAATACAATTCAAGGTACTATAGTAAAAGTTCAAGATGCATTTAATAACTTATCAGAAAATAGTAATGACATACTTAATTATATTATAAAAGATATTAAACCAGTCTTAGAGCAATATGCAATATCAGGAAAGCAATACGATTTAGATGGAGAATTTCTTAGCTCAATGGTAAGTGAAATTGCATCAATGTCTGAAGAAGTTGAAGCAACAGTAAATCAAGTTAGTATAGCTGTTCAAACTCTGACAGAAAATTCTCAATTAGCTGTAGAAAGTACAGGTGATATTCAAGTCAATATTAATGAAACTGCCAAAGATATGGATGAAGTAGTACAAAGAGTTAAGGGACAATCAGAACTTACATTAAAAATTAATGGACTATTAGAGAAATTTAAAATTTAGATAAAAGGCATACTTTTTTAGAAAGTATGCCTTTTATAAAACATACATCATCTAATTATTGATTTTGTAATGTAATAAGTATAATATATAAATAAAATATAGATGACAAATAACCTATTTATATAATAAGCAAAAATAGATTTTGAGTCTATGCGTAATTTATAAATATGGAAAGACCATATATAGGGAGGTTGAAAAAGTGGAGAAATTTTCTGCATTAACTCCAATAGAAGTTGCAGAGATACTTAAAATATCTAAGAACACAGTTTATGAATTGGTAAAAAGAGGAGAGCTTAATTCATATAAGGTTGGCAACAAATTAAGAATAGAGATGAAGGATATTGAAGAATATAAAAATAAGTCTAAAAGACTTCAAAATAATAAACAAAGTAATGATGAAGGAATTAATTCTTATAATTTAATTGAGAGCCCATATGGAGTAGAAAAAATTCAAAAAAGTTATGGCTTTGTTATATGTGGTCAGGATATTATGCTAGATATATTATCAAGACATTTACAACACCATACTAAAGGGTTTCAGGCACTTAGATCTTATATTGGTAGTTATGATGGATTGTATGCACTTTATCATGGTAATGTTCAAATTGCTACGGCTCATTTATGGGATGGTGAAACAGGGCAGTATAATGTACCTTATGTAAAAAGAATGCTTCCTGGAATACCTGCAATAATAGTTCACCTTGCTAATAGGATGCAAGGATTTTATGTTCAAAGGGGTAATCCTAAGAATGTAAAAGGGTGGGAAGATTTAAAACGATCAGAAATTATTATAATAAACCGAGAGATAGGTAGTGGGACAAGAGTATTGTTAGATGAACATTTAAAAAAGCTTGGAATAGATGGGAATAATATATCCGGTTACGATAGAGAATGTTTTTCACATCTTGCAGTAGCAAGCACTGTTGCAAGGGGAGGAGCCGATATAGCTGTTGGAAATGAAAAAGCTTGCCAGCAGGTAAATGAAATTGATTTTATTCCATTGCAAACTGAAAGTTATGAACTTGTAATTAAAAAAGAGGATATTGATAAACCTCATTTTCAGGCTGTACTTCAAATTATTAGGTCAAAGGAGTTTAAACTCGAGCTAGAAGGTATTGGTGGATATGACCTAAAAGATATAGGGGTTATAACCGCAGAGACTTAATGAATTAAAAAGTGATTTAGCATATACGCTAAATCACTTTTTTATTATTTATAAATTATTTATAAAAGTAGTTGAAATATTCAGTGAATTACGATACAATAAAAAACAATAAACATAACGTAACATAACAAAACATAACAAAACACAATAGAAAATATATTTATAGGGGGAAGAAAATGAAAAAAAGAGTACGTTTTGTATTAACTATGTTCCTAGTTACATTTACATTGGCAATGACGGGGTGCGCTCAAAAGGCTAAAACAGCTGAAACACCACCGAAAGTAGCTACTCAGAAATCAGTTACACTTACAATTTCAGCAGCTGCAAGCTTAACAGAGGCCATGGGGGAAATAAAAACACTTTATAAAAAGGAAAAGCCCAATGTTACAATAAATTATAACTTTGGTTCTTCAGGAATTTTACAACAACAAATAGAACAAGGCGCTAGTGCTGATTTATTCTTTTCAGCAGCTACGAAACAGATGACTGCACTTGAGAAAAAAGGGTTGCTGATTGATTCTACTAAAGTTAATCTATTAGGAAATACTGTAGTGCTTATAACTAAGAATGATTCTACATCGACTATTAAGGAGTTTAAAGATTTGGAAAACAGTAATAACAAGAAAATTGCTTTGGGAGAACCTAAAACTGTCCCTGTAGGACAATACTCAGAGGAAATATTGACATCTTTAAAAATTCTTGATAAAGTAAAAGCAAAGGCTGTTTACGCAAAAGATGTTAAAGAAGTTTTATCTTGGGTGGAATCAGGAGATGCAGATGCCGGAATTGTATATGGCAGCGATGCTAAGACTTCTAAAAAGGTAAAGGTAATAGCTGTTGCTGGCAAGGAATTATACAAAAAACCAGTGGTATATCCAGTAGCTGTAATTAAAGCTAGCAAAAATATAGATGATACAAAAGTCTTTTTAAAATATTTATCTAGTGATAAAGCAAAAGCAGTGTTTGTTAAATATGGTTTTAGTTTTCTTGTAAAATAGGATAGGAGTTGGAGTGTATGTCAGAATATTCACCATTATGGATTTCCATAAAAACCTCTATTACAGCTACTTTTATAGTGTTTTTTATTGGTATCGCAGCGGCTTGGTTTATGGCTAACTATAAGGGACGCGCTAGAGGGATATTAGATGGGATTTTGACATTGCCAATGGTACTTCCTCCAACGGTTGTAGGGTTTATATTACTTATGATTATAGGAAAGAATTTTCCTATAGGAAAGTTGTTAAGTAGATTTGGAATTAATATAATATTCACATGGTATGCTACAGTTATAGCTGCAACTGTAGTTGCTTTTCCTTTAATGTATAGGACTTGCGTTGGTGCTTTTAGGCAAATTGATGTTAATGTTATTAATGCAGCAAGGACCCTTGGAGTATCAGAGAGAAAAATTTTTTGGAACGTAGCTGTACCACTAGCTTGGCCAGGAATTGCGGCAGGTACAGTCTTGTCATTTGCAAGGGCACTTGGAGAATTTGGAGCAACTATAATGATTGCTGGAAGTATTCCTGGTAAAACGCAAACAATACCAATTGCGATATATTTTGCTGAGGTAGCAGGAGAAACTGGTAATGCTATTAAATGGGTCATATTAATATTTATAATATCTCTAACAGTAATGGTTGCTAGTGATAAATGGGCGGAAAAGCAAATGTTTATAGTATCATCCGCAAGGAGAAAATAATTATGAGTTTAGAAGTAGATATTATAAAAAAACTACAAGGATTTGAGCTTAGGGTTAAATTTAAGGTAGATAATTATACATTAGGCTTTTTAGGAGCGTCTGGGTCAGGCAAAAGTATGACACTAAGATGCATTGCGGGAATTGAAACCCCAGATACAGGGCGCATAGTGTTAAATAATCGTATTTTATTTGATTCGGGAAAAAAAATAAATATGCCCATACGAGAAAGAAAAGTTGGTTTTCTTTTTCAAAATTATGCTCTTTTTCCTAATATGACAGTAGAAGAAAATATCGGTTTCGGGCTTGTTAAAAGGATTCCTAAAGTTGAGAAAACTAATAAAATCAGTAAGAAAATTATGGACTTACAGCTTGTAGGAATGGAAAAAAGATATCCATATCAATTATCAGGTGGGCAACAACAAAGAGTCGCACTTGCAAGAGCACTTGTTGTAGATCCTGAAATATTACTTCTTGATGAACCATTTTCAGCATTAGATGAGCACCTTAGGAATAACATGATTATTAGGCTAAAAGAGGATCTTAAGGAATTTAAGGGAACTTCAATTTTTGTTACACATAACATGGAAGAAGCTTATCAATTATGCAATAATATAATAATAATAGCAGGTGGAAAGATTGATGCTGTTGGACATAAGGACGTTATATTTAATAATCCACCAACGCTTTATTCTGCTAAATTAACAGGTTGTAAAAATATTTCAAAGGCTAGGAAAGTGGAACCTAATATAATAGAAGCTGTTGATTGGGGATGCAAAATTACATTTAACTATGAAATAGAAGGCGATATAACATATATAGGAATTAGGGCCCATTATTTAGAAATTTGTGAAGAAGATGAAGTTATTAATACTTTTAATTGTTGGGTTGTTTTTACTAGCGAGGCTTTATTTAGAATAAAAGTATATCTTAAATTTAGTAAGCCTATAGTAGGTGAAAAAGATTATAATATAATGTGGGATATTTCTAAGGAAGAGTGGGATTTAATTAAACAAAAACCACTTCCATTAAAAATAAGAATTAACCCGGATAAAGTTATAAGAATGAAGTAAAACTAGCAGGAAGGGACTGTCTCAAAATAGAAATTTCTATTTTGAGACAGTCCCTTTTTTATTTTCTAAATTTAAAGGAAATCCAATATAAAGGTCTTCTTTTGCTTAAATTATGTATCTCTTAATTATAATCATAAAAGAGATTGCACTTTAATGTGCTAAACGGTGCATAATTGTATGAATATAGTGTTGTAATAAGCAAATTAACGTAAAATATTAGACTTATTTTTATGAAACATTAACAAAATGAAATTTTTAATATAAAATAATTCAATTGTGGCCACTTATGTAATCACATATATAATTGAAAAAATCTAATAATGTATATGCGTAAAAGTATAAAATAACGTAAAACCTAGTTAAATCAATAACATAAGCCAGTTTATCAAAAGAGATAGTAGCTAAAAGTATTGTGATGCAATATTTAGAATTGTAAGAAAAAAGAGATAATAAATAAATAATACTTGCATTATCTTATAAACGATATTATAATATAAACAATATACAGATTGGGAATGTTAGACACAAATTGAAACATATTCGAACAAACTGAATTAACTTAGAATTATTTTGCAGTACATAAAGTGAAACATTTAAAAGCGTTTCATATTTATATAAAAAATATTTATTTAAAAGGAGGAGTATAACAATGAGACAGATAGCAATTTATGGTAAAGGTGGTATTGGAAAATCTACTACCACTCAAAATCTAACAGCGGGTCTTGCACAAATGGGAAAACAAATTATGGTAGTTGGTTGTGATCCAAAAGCAGATTCAACAAGACTTTTATTAGGTGGTCTTGCACAGAAAAGTGTTCTTGATACATTAAGAGAGGAAGGAGAAGATGTAGATCTTGATTCAATATTAAAAGATGGATTTGGGAATATAAGATGTGTTGAATCAGGTGGGCCTGAACCAGGTGTTGGTTGCGCCGGACGTGGAATTATAACTTCAATTAATATGCTTGAAAGTCTTGGTGCATATACTCCTGATTTAGATTATGTATTTTATGATGTTTTAGGTGATGTTGTTTGTGGGGGATTTGCAATGCCGATGCGTGAAGGAAAGGCTCAAGAAATATATATAGTTGCAAGTGGCGAAATGATGGCGCTATATGCAGCAAATAATATTGCAAAAGGAGTACTCAAATACGCGAACAGTAGTGGAATAAGACTTGGTGGAATAATTTGTAATAGTAGAAATGTTGATAAGGAAATAGATCTTTTAAAAGCATTTGCAGAGGAACTAGGAAGTCAGTTAATATATTTTGTACCAAGAGATAACATGGTTCAAAGAGCTGAAATACACAAACAAACTGTAATAGAATTTGATCCAGAGGCAAATCAGGCAGAGGAGTATAGACAGCTTGCTAAAGCAATTGATGAGAATAAGATGTTTGTTATTCCCAAACCGATGGCTCAGGAGAGATTAGAAGAAATACTAATGGAACATGGGTTAATGGATATCTAATATTATACAACTAAACTTGTCATGGCAATGGCAATATATTTAAAAAATGTCCGTGTTTATTTTCGTAAATATAGGAGGAATTAATATGAAAATGATAAGAGCTATAATACGTCCTGAAGCCTTTGATGGTGTTGCTGATGGCCTTTCAGAAGCTGGATTTGTTTCATTAACAAAAATTAATGTATTTGGTCGTGGGAAACAAAAAGGGATAACAATTGGAGAAACGCATTATGATGAGCTTCCTAAAATTATGATTATGCTAGTTGTAGAAGATGAGGATGTAGAAGAAGTTATTAAACTTATTAAATATAAATCATACACAGGAAATTATGGAGATGGAAAAATATTTATAGTTCCTGTGGAAGATGCCTATACGGTGCGAACTGGCGTCAAAGGATTATAAGGGGGTGCAAATATGAAAGAAATATTTACAATCATCCGTCCAAAGAAAGTGGGACAAACTAAAGATGCTCTTGAAAAGCTTGGGTTCGTAGGGCTAACTGCAAATTCAGTCCTTGGGCGTGGTAATCAGAGAGGTATTGCTGGCGAACTTAGTTGTGATATTAGACCAAATGAAATAGCTAAGGGCAAGCAAGGAGGCATGCAGTATATACCCAAACGACTTTTGTCAATAGTAGTTAGTGATGCTGATGTAGAAATTGTGATCCAAACAATCATTGAGGCAAACAATACGGGACAGATAGGGGACGGGAAGATATTCGTTTGTCCGGTGGATAATGGCGTACGGATAAGTACAAACGAAGAAGGCGATAAAGCTGTTCTTTGATATAAAAACAACAAGGAGGAATGAAATATGCCAAATCATTTGTTTAAATGTAGTGAATGTATTCCTGAAAGAGAAAAACATGTAGTTATAAAAGGAAAAGGCGAGGATTTGACGTCATGCCTTCCTTTGGGATATCTCAACACAATTCCAGGGTCGCTTTCGGAACGTGGATGTGCATACTGCGGAGCTAAACATGTTATCGGTACACCAATGAAGGATGTTCTGCATATGAGTCATGGACCAATTGGATGTACTTATGATACTTGGCAAACTAAACGTTATTTAAGCGATAATGATAACTTTCAAATTAAATATACTTTTGCCACAGATGTAAAAGAAAAGAATATTGTATTTGGAGCTGAAAAGCTACTGAAAAATAATATTATTGAGGCATTTAAGGCATTTCCTAAGATAAAAAGGATGACTCTCTACTCTACTTGCTCTACAGCACTTATAGGAGACGATATAGATGCTATTGCTAAAGAAGTAATGGATGAGATGCCCGATGTTGATATATTTGTTTGTAATTCTCCAGGATTTGCTGGGCCTAGTCAATCAGCAGGACATCACAAAATTAATATAGCATGGATAGATCAGAAGGTTGGAACATTTGAGCCTAAAATAACCAGTGATTATGTCATTAATTATGTAGGAGAGTATAACATTCAAGGTGATCAAGAAGTTATGGTTGATTATTTTAAGAGAATGGGTATTCAGGTTCTTTCAACTTTTACTGGTAATGGATCTTATGATGACCTTAGAGCTATGGATAAGGCGCATTTAAATGTACTTGAGTGTGCAAGGTCCGCTGAGTATATATGTAATGAACTAAGGAAAAGATATGGAACTCCAAGGCTTGATATTGATGGGTTTGGATTTGAACCAATGACCACAACACTAAAAAAGATTGGTTTATTCTTTGGGATTGAAGATAGAGCTCAAGTAATTATTGATGAACAAACTGCCAGATGGAAGCCAGAACTTGATTGGTATAAAGAACGCCTTAGAGGAAAGAAAGTATGTTTATGGCCGGGCGGATCTAAACTTTGGCATTGGGCAAATATACTTCATACAGAAATGGGAATGGAGGTTGTCTCAGTGTATTCAAAATTCGGTCATCAGGGAGATTTTGAAAAAGGTATTGCTAGATGTGGAGAAAGCGCTATGGCAATTGATGATCCAAATGAACTAGAGTGCATGGAAGCGATGCTTACATTAAAACCAGATATAGTTTTAACTGGAAAACGACCAGGTGAGGTTGCTAAAAAAATTAGAGTTCCATACATTAATGTACATGCTTATCATAACGGTCCATATAAGGGATTTGAGGGATGGGTAAGGCTTGCACGTGATATGTATAATGCGATATATTCACCAATTCATCAGCTTGCTTTAATAGATATAAGTAAAGATGAAACACCTATGGATGCAGCATTTATGACACCAAATATGATATCATCAGTGGATTTAAGTGAGGAGGTAAAAGCTTCACAGTACCTCAGGGAATATAGCGGTGAGTACGATATTATCACACCACTTCGTAATAAGGTATATCCAAGTTACCCGGTAAAACCGGCTATAGCGAAGTAAACTGAGTAAAGGAGGAGAAATTGTGGAAGATAAAATAGAACAACTTGTGGATTATATAATGAAAAATTGTCTATGGCAGTTTAATTCCCGGGCTTGGGATAGAAAGAATCAAAATGAGAATATAATTGAAAAAGCTACTCAGTTGTTGTGTGATGAGCCTGTGGATGTGGGAACACCTGCGGATAGATGTTATTGGGTCGAGGCTCAACTTCTTTCAGATAACTATAAACGATTATTTCCATGGATTGTTACAATGGAAAAACCTAAGATTAAGATACTCATGCAGGGATTTAAGGATCGTGTTGATTATTTAACCATTACAGCGTCGCGTAATACAGAAATTAATGACAAACTATATTAAATAAGGGGTGATATTATGTCTTGTGAATTAAAACAAAAGGAACGTGCTGGCATTATCAACCCAATATTTACATGCCAGCCCTGTGGAGCTCAGTATGCCAGCATAGGAGTAAAAGATTGTATCGGAATAGTTCATGGAGGACAAGGATGCGTTATGTTTGTTAGGCTTCTGTTTTCACAACATTTCAAGGAAAGCTTTGAGATTGCATCTTCATCACTACATGAGGATGGTGCGGTATTTGGTGCACTAAATCGTGTTGAAGAAGCAGTGGATGTTCTTTTGATGAGGTATCCACATGTGAAAGTCATACCAATCATTACAACATGTTCAACAGAGATTATTGGTGATGATATAGATGGTGTTATTACGAAATTAAATAAAGGACTTTTAAAAGAAAAATATGCTGGGAGAGAAGTTCATCTTGTCCCAATGCATACACCGAGTTTTAAGGGAAGTATGATAAGTGGATACGATGTGGCAGTGGAGGAGTTTGTAAAAGCTTTTGCCAAAAAAGAAGATGTGTCTAATGAAAAATTAAATCTTATTACTGGATGGGTAAATCCGGGAGATGTTACAGCACTTAAGCATCTCTTGTCAGAAATGGAAGTAGATGCAACTGTACTTTTTGAAATTGAAACGTTTGATTCTCCGTTAATGCCAGATGGAAACGCTACTTCCCATGGAAATACTACAATTGCAGATTTAACTGGAACCGCAAATGCAATTGGAACTATTGCTCTTAATAGGTATGAGGGTGGAAAAGCAGCTGAATATCTTCAAAATGAATTTGGGGTTCCAATGATTCTTGGACCTACTCCTATTGGAATAAGGAATACGGACACATTTTTGCAAAATGTAAAGAAAATGACTGGTAAGTCAATTCCTAAGTCTTTAGTTGCTGAACGTGGAATTGCAATTGATGCACTTAGTGATATTACTCATATGTTTTTAGCGGGTAAGAAGGTAGCGATATACGGAAATCCAGACCTAGTTATCGGTCTTGCTGAATTTTGTCTTGATTTAGAAATGAAACCGGTACTGCTTTTACTTGGTGATGACAATAAGGAGTATAAGAAAGATCCACGAATTAAGGCGCTTCAAGAAAATGTAGATTATGATATGGAGATAATTACCAATGCGGATTTTTGGGAACTTGAAAACAGAATCAAGAACGAGGGGCTTGAACTTGATCTTATTTTGGGACATTCTAAAGGTAGGTACATCGCTGTTGACAACAATATCCCAATGCTACGAGTGGGTTTTCCGACTTATGATCGTGCAGGAATGTATCGTTATCCTGTGGTTGGTTATGCAGGTGCAATGTGGCTAGGAGAACAGATGGCCAACACGATATTTACTGATATGGAGTATAAGAAGAATAAGGAATGGGTATTGAATGTATGGTAAGACATATTTAATGAATTATATTTTTAAATGATTTTATAATATAAAGGTCATTACAAGTTATAGTTTAACGAAACCAAAGGACACTTCGAGAATGATTTCTCGAGGTGTCCTAATTATTAATTTTATAAAGAGGTGATTTACAAATGGAAAGCATAGTTAAGGGGATTGAAATTAGACCAGCAAATTACAATGACGAAATAGCTTGGAAGGCGATGTGGGCAGATTACAATTCATTTTATGGAGTTATTGTGCCTGAAAATATTACTGAATCAACCTGGGCACGAATAATTAATACATCAAGTTCCATATGCGCACTTATTGCTGTTGATAATAGTGAAATTATAGGTTTTGCTAATTATGTACTTCACGAATATACTTGGAGTGAGGGGCTTGCTTGCCTCATGGATGATTTGTTTGTTATACCAAAGAAAAGAGGAAGAGGCGCCTCGAAACTTATGATACAGAGACTTATTAACATAGGTTTGGAAAACAATTGGACTAGAGTTTATTGGATGACTCGCATAGGGAATACAACAGCTAGATCTGTTTATGATAAATTTTGCCGGGCGGATGGATTTGTAAGGTATACTATGCCTCTTGATGGAATCACTCCAACCGCTGGAAACAGTGAGTAAATATAAAAATTATAGGGGGTAAAATTATGGGCATGAAAATTGCAGTGTTTCTTGGTGAAAATGGTAAAACAATCTCTTTTAATCAAAGTGGGGTAACTAAGCTGTATTTAAAGGAAAAATCAGAGTGGAAAGTAATAAAGGAAATCATTTTTGAAATTAACGATTTAATGAGCACGGAAACAATTCGTGATAATGTTAAAAATATGGCTGATGCTCTCGGCGAATGTAAGGTCTTTGTAGCGGGTGATGTTAAAGGGCTTCCATATACTATACTTGATAACATGGGTTTTAACATTTTGAAGGTAGAAGGCACGCCTGAGGGTTTCTTAGAACTTGTATTAAAAGGTGAGGAAGAGAGAAAACTTAAAAAACAGAGAGCTGAGATTATACCAAGACCTTCGATAAATGGGAAGGAGGGGTATTATTTTATTGATATACAAGCAGAAATGGAAGATAATGAAAAATTAACATCTAAACAATTACTTTTGCCTTTCATTAATAATACTGAGTTTAAGAAACTTGAAATAATTTGTACACATGTTCCACTATGGTTTGGTGGTGAGTTTAGTAAACTAAATTTAAGTTCAGACATAGAAAAAATAAACGATGGAACAATGAGGGTAAAGGTTTATTCTCATAATATTAGTACTACTTTATAAGTAAAAAAATAAACGGTCGCCTATAATTTATTGGCGACCGTTTTATAATAGTCGTATCTTTTTTTATATTCATCATATTTTATCTAATTCATCAATTATTTCTAGTTCTACCAAGTCTATATTTGTTTTTCCTATATATCCAAATTTAAGCTGATTAGTTCTTATAAAACTCATGGCTTTGTAATAGGTTGCGTGATTCATAAAGCCGGGATAGAAAAACACATAATCGCAATTGACTAAAACACTAGTATCAAAATTTTCACTAAAGCCGTGTAAGGTTCTAAGCTCTGGATATTTTTCTCTGAATTTTCTTCTCCAGTCTTTAGCACCACCTATGATAATAATATTAATATTTGATATGTAATCTGATAATGACTTTGTTTGTGCAAGCGGGATATAATCATTATTTATTTTGAAAACATATTCTCGTAAACTGTTTAATTCAGCTTTAAATCTTTTCTCAGCTAATAACTGGTTTTCAAGATCAGTGATTCTATTTTGCATTTCCACAACTTCAGAATTATGTGTTTTATTTAATTTATTTATCTGACTATTTAGAGTTTCTTCAAATTTTGTATTTTGGTTCTTAAAAATAGTTAACTTATTTGACATACCTGTATTTGTAAGATTAACAATATTTAAATTGTTTTCTAAAGAGTTTATTTTAATAAGCAATGTTTCTTGATTATTTTCAAAATATAGGTTCTTAGATTTTTTATATTCATTAATTAATGATTTTATGAAAATACCATTTACAAGAACTTGAAGTATCACTTTAGAGTCCAAAGAAGTATATCCCATTTTAATATAGGATAATAATATTTCATCAATATTTAAAAAGTTCGAGTCTGAGAAGAGATGATTAACATCGAGTTTATTAATAATGAAAATATTCTCAAGAATTCCACCTGATTCTTCAATAATATTTACATTGCTGTTTAAAATATCTTTAAAACTATTTATTTTACCATACTCCCTTTTGAGTAATGATTTGATCTCTTGAAGCTCGTTTTTATGTACTTCTAATTCCTTAGTTATGTCTCTTGTCATGGGGTCGCAAAACTCAAACGTTTTTATATCATTAATAATTGACTTAAAAAACCCTTGATCAACTTCGTTTGCATTGCGATATATACCAAAATAAAAGTATATTGCTGCTTCAAGTCTTGCTTCTGTTTTCATTGTAACTTCATCCATTAGATGATATCTTTTAGTTAGCTCTCTTTTATCATGCTTTTTAACTGCATTAAAGACTACTGAATAGTGTTTTCTAAGCAATTTAATTATAGTGCTTCTTAAGTTATAATCATTCTCCGCAATTAAAAGAATACCAAGTGCTTTTCTTCCTTCAATTTCTTGCTCAAGTGTACCTTGTGTCATAATAATATGTTTTGCACAGGAAGAATTTTTAACAACTTCATAATATTTAATTTTATCAAGAAGATATAATTTGTTAATATCTTTTTTCATGTTAGGATTTCTAATCATTGATATGCTTACGTTTGCTAATATGTAATTTTCAAGAACATTTTCAGGGACATTCCAAGTTTGACCTATCATTCTTGAAAAACTTCCGATGTTTAAATTTACTGAATTTGAATTATCTTTAATTAACTCCAATTATAGAATGCCTCCTTTACAATTTTAAATTTTTTCTATAGCTTTATTAATTGCACTATTTGGTATATAATTAAGATGAATTGTGTTAAACATAATGAGACTGTATATAGAAATATTATAATGCTAATATTAAGATAAATCAATAATATAGTAATTATTTTGGAAAGTCGAAGGGAGAATTGTTTATTATGGAAGCAAACTCAGGATTAACAACTCAGGAAGTTGCACAAGTTTTAAATATTTCTAAAAATACAGTATATGAATTAATAAAAAGGGGAGAACTTTCTTCTTATAGAGTAGGTAGAAAGGTACGAATAGATGAAATTGATATTGAAAAGTACAAGAATAAAAGTAGAACTAATATTAAAACTTCATCAATTAATGTTGAACAAATTAATGTGGAAAAAATCAATAATCCAATTATAACTTCACTAAATACCAAAAAAGATTTGCCTGGTTCAAGTTATAAAAGTGATTTTATAATTTGTGGTCAAGATATTCTTTTGGATGTTTTAACTCGGCATTTAGAACAACATCCTAATGGACTTCAGGCGCTTAGACGTTATATAGGAAGTTACAATGGCTTAGTTGAATTATATAGAGGCAATATAAATATTGCTACAGCACATCTATGGGATTGTGATACTGGAGTTTACAATATCCCTTATGTACGTAGAATACTTCCGGGAGTACCTTGTATTATTATTCATTTAGTATGCCGTATGCAAGGTTTCTATGTTGCTAAAGGTAATCCTAAAAGCATAACTACGTGGAAGGATTTAACTAGATCTGATGTTTTAATGATTAATAGAGAAAGAGGTTGTGGAGTACGAGTTCTAATAGATGAAAAATTGTGTAAACTTGGCATACCATGGCAGTCAATTAATGGGTATGAAAGCGAAGCGTTGTCACATTTAGCCGTTGCTAGTACTGTTGCTAGGGGTGATGCCGATGTAGCAGTAGGTAATGAAAAGGCTGCTCAACAGGTTGAAAATATTCAATTTGTACCTATGCAAAAGGAAAGATATGATTTAATAATTAAGAAAGATGATATAAACAAACCACCATTTCAAGCAATACTTGAAATTATTAATTCAAAGGAATTTAAGGAAGAACTGCGAGGAATAGGTGGGTATGATTTGACTGATACTGGAAAAATAGTAGAACAACCATAATTATTGTATTTGTAAAGTAATTAAACATAGAATACTAAAAGGGATATAGGTATTAGTAAAACTAATACCTATATCCCTTTTATTCTATAATAAAAACAGTTAAGACATTTTACTCTGTCATTAACATTACAGAAGAAGCTTTTATAACTGAAGTTACGTTTGAACCAACTTTTAAATCTAAATCATGTACTGCGGCTATTGATATAGAAGAAGTAACAAGATTACCACCGCCAATATCAACAACAACGTATGCAGTGACAGCCCCCTCGTTAATAGATACAACTTTTCCTTTTAATTGATTTCTTGCGCTTAATGCCATAATTATTTATACCTCCCAAAATTAAATTGTAGTTAATGGATACTGTACAATTATTAATTGATATTATTCCATTAAATTCTAAAATAGTCAACCTTTTTATTGAGAATTCATAATAGATATAGTTATTAAGTGAAGAAAAGTTGCAAAAGGGATTTAATTTCAGAAATGACATGAAGTTAGTTAAATAAAATCAGATTACAGAAGAAAAATATGGTAACGTTTGCAAATTCGATTAATTCATATGGTAACGATATCAAGATAAAAAATGGTGGATTTACAAGAAAACTTATGCAAAACTTGCAAAAAAGGCTTGACTATATATCAAAAAGACAGTAATATAAATAAAAATAAGTAATTAAAAACAAGTAAAATGAGTATAAAAATATAAACAAAATTCATTTGTTTCAAAATTCAAATATAATTTTTTAATTTAAAATCAATATTAAAATAACTTAAAGTAAATATTATGATTAGGATAAGATTTGAAAAGATATCAATTTAGTATAAAACATAAAGAAATACAAGCTTTTTATCTATAATAACATTAATATAAATGATTTTACGTGCTAAATGTTCGCAATTTTCAGAATTGGATTAAATAATAATAAATTTCTCGAAAAACACAATGTTTAAAATTCTGAAATAAAATAAATTATAACTTTATAAAATAGTCATTTTTATTTTATAAAAGTCATAAATATATTAAACCTATTTTTAAACGAAATGACTTTTAAATATTAAAAAAAATCATTTTTAATTTGGTAAATACTTTACTTCAAATAAATATGTTGTAAAGAATTATATATATGAGGAGGAGTTAATATGAGACAAGTAGCAATTTATGGAAAAGGTGGTATTGGAAAATCTACCACAACTCAAAATCTAACAGCAGGTCTTGCAGAAATGGGAAAACAAATCATGGTGGTTGGTTGTGATCCAAAAGCAGATTCAACTAGACTTCTTCTTGGTGGTCTTGCACAGAAAAGTGTTCTTGATACATTAAGAGAAGAAGGCGAGGAGGTAGATCTTGACTCAATATTAAAGCCTGGTTATAGAAATATAAGATGTGTTGAATCAGGTGGTCCAGAGCCCGGTGTAGGTTGCGCAGGAAGAGGAATTATTACTGCAATCAATATGTTAGAAAGCCTCGGTGCATATACTGATGATTTAGATTATGTATTTTATGATGTTTTAGGTGATGTTGTCTGTGGTGGATTTGCAATGCCAATGAGAGAAGGAAAAGCTCAAGAAATATATATAGTTGCAAGTGGTGAAATGATGGCATTATATGCAGCAAACAATATTGCAAAGGGCGTACTTAAATATGCTAACAGTTCAGGAATAAGACTTGGTGGAATAATTTGCAACAGTAGAAATGTTGATAAAGAAATAGATTTATTAAAAGCATTTGCAGAAGAACTTGGAAGTCAATTAATATATTTTGTGCCAAGAGACAACATGGTTCAAAGAGCTGAAATACACAAACAAACTGTAATAGAATTTGATCCAGAAGCAGGACAGGCGGCAGAATATAGAGCACTTGCTAAAGCAATTGATGAAAATAAAATGTTTGTTATTCCAAAACCAATGTCGCAAGAAAGATTAGAAGCTATATTAATGGAACATGGGTTAATGGATATCTAATTAAGTATATCAAATTCATTATATAACAATATAGATAGGGGGAATTAAACGATGATAATGATTAAAGCAGTAATTAGACCAGAAAAAGTAGGTATTGTTCTCTCCGAGTTATGTGATGCTGGTTTCCCAGCAGTTACAAAGATAGGTGTAGTTGGACGTGGTAAGCAAAGAGGAGTCAAGGTCGGAGATGTATATTATGACGAAATTCCAAAAGAAATGTTAATGCTAGTAGTTAGCGATAATGATAAAGATGATGTTATAAAGATTATAATTAGAAGTTCAAAAACAGGAGAAAAAGGTGCTTTTGGTGATGGAAAGATTTTCGTAAGTAATGTAGACGAAGTATATACTATAAGTTCTGGAAATTCCGGATTATAAGGAGGGCCAATAATATGAAGGAAATAACAGCTATCATTCGAATGGATATGGTTAACAAAACTAAAGAAGCTCTTCTTAAAATAGCAGTTCCTTCTATGACTGCAATAAAGGTTATGGGAAGAGGAAAGAAAAAAATAGCTTATGAATTATTTCAAAATGCATTTAGTGAGGATGAAGGACTTCCACCAATAATTGCTGAGCAATTATCTGAGATGCACAGATTAATGCCAAAGAGAATGATAATACTAGTTGTAGAGGATAAAGATGTAGAAAATACAGTGAAAACTATTATAGAAGTAAATCAAAACGGAAATCCAGGAAATGGAAAAATATTTGTAGCTACGATAAATGATGTGGTTACAGTAAGAACTGGGAAAACTGGAATAGAAGCTATTTAATTAAATAAAGCGAGGTGAAGTATATGAAAGAATTTATGGATAAAGTGCTGGAAAAATATCCTGCAAAAACATTTAAAAACAGAAAACAACATATAGTTATTAAAAAAGCGGAGGATGATTTATTAACAATTACAGCGAATACTAGAACGATTCCAGGGATGATAACAAGCAGAGGATGTTGTTATGCAGGCTGTAAGGGAGTTATACTTGGGCCAATAAAGGATATGGTTCATATAGTTCATGGACCTATCGGTTGCTCTTATTATACTTGGGGTACAAGGAGAAATAAGGCGAAAACTGAACCAGGAGGTCAAAACTATATAGAATATTGTTTTTCAACAGATATGCAAGAAAGCGATATTATATTTGGTGGTGAAAAGAAATTAAGACAAGCAATAAAAGAAGCTGTAGAGATATTCCATCCGACCGCAATAACAATTTCAGCTACATGCCCAGTAGGACTAATTGGTGATGATATAAATGCAGTAGCTGCTGAAGCTGAAAAGCTTTATGGAATTCAGGTTTTAGCTTTTAATTGTGAAGGATACAAAGGTGTAAGCCAGTCAGCTGGACATCATATTGCAAACAATAATTTAATGAGAAGTGTAATTGGTACAGGAACTAAAGTTCCTACTAAAAAACATTCGATAAATTTGTTAGGCGAGTATAATATTGGCGGAGATGGTTGGGAAGTTGAAAGAGTATTTAAAAAAATAGGTTATGAGGTAGTATGTGTAATGACCGGTGATGGCAGTTATGAGGACATAAAAAATGCTCATACAGCCGATGTTAATTTAGTTCAATGTCATAGATCTATAAATTATATAGCTGAGATGATGGAGACAAAATATGGAATACCTTGGATAAAAGTTAATTTTATAGGTGTTAGTGGAATTACTGAAACCTTAAGAAATGTAGCACTTTATTTTGATGATAAAGATCTTATAGAAAAAACAGAAAAGGTAATTGCAGAGGAAATTGCTGCAATAGAAGGACAAATGCAATATTATAAAACAAGACTTGAAGGTAAAACAGCATTTTTATATGTTGGAGGTTCAAGGTCTCATCATTATCAAACTCTTCTTCATGACTTAGGAATTGAAACTGTAGTTTCAGGTTATGAATTTGCCCACAGAGATGATTATGAGGGTCGACAAGTTATTCCTGATATAAAACTTGATGCAGATAGTAAGAACATTGAGCACTTAACAGTTCAAAAGGATGAAGAGAAATATAGAACTATTATATCTCCGCAGAGATATGAAAAACTCAAAAAGGAAATACCACTCGCTAAATATGACGGACTTATAAAAGATATGAATAAAGATGCTGTAATAATTGATGATTTAAACCATTTTGAAACAGAGCAATTAATTAAACATTTAAAACCTGACATGTTTTTCTCAGGTATTAAAGATAAGTATGTAGTGCAGAAAATGGGAGTAACATCTAAGCAATTACATTCCTATGATTATTCAGGACCATATGCTGGATTTAGAGGAGCAGTAGTTTTTGCAAGAGAACTTACCTCAGGAGTACACACTCCTGCTTGGAGATATGTTACCCCACCGTGGAAAGTAGAACCATTATTAGAAGGAAAAGTTATTGGAGGTGATGAGTAATGTTAGATTTAACTACGAAAGATGTCGTTGAAAGAAAAGCTTTAAGAATTAATCCTGCAAAAACTTGTCAACCTATTGGGGCTATGTATGCAGCACTTGGTGTTCATGCATGTTTACCTCATAGTCATGGGTCCCAAGGATGTTGTGCTTTTCATAGGATGCAACTTACAAGGCATTTCAAGGAGCCAATAATGGCATCAACTAGTGCATTTACGGAAGGAGCATCAGTTTTTGGTGGAGGAGCAAATTTAAAAACTGCTATAAAAAATATATTTGAGCTTTATAAACCAGATATAATTGCGGTTCATACTACATGTTTATCAGAGACTATCGGTGATGATTGTAAAACAATGATTTTTCAAGCTGAGGGCGATATTCCAGAGGGTAAACATGTAATTCATGCTAGTACTCCAAGTTATGTAGGTTCACATATAACTGGATTCTCGAATATGGTAAAAGCTTTTGTTACTTATCTATCTGTTAATAGCGGCAAAGAAAATGGAAAAGTTAATCTTTTACCCGGATTTGTAGATCCAGGTGATATGAGAGAATTAAAAAGAATTCTTAGTGTTATGGGAATTGACAATATTCTTTTCCCAGATACAAGTGGGGTTTTAGATGCACCTATGACAGGTACTTTTGAAATGTACCCACTTGGTGGAACAACAGTTGATGAAATAATTGATGCTGGAAATTCAAAGCTATCAATAGCGCTTGGTTCATATTCTGCCGAGGCTGCTGGTATAGAACTAGAGAAAAAATGTAAAGTTCCAATGAAAACTTTAGCTACTCCTATTGGAATTGAAGCTACAGATAGATTGATTACAGAACTAGCTCTATTCTCAAATAAAGATGTTCCAAAATCTATAGAAGAAGAAAGAGGACAACTAGTTGATTTAATGTTAGATAGTCAAGCTTATTTTAATGGTAAAAAAGTAGCTATTTATGGAGATCCAGACATAGTTACAAGCTTAGCTGAATTTGTAATAAGTTTAGGTGCTATTCCAAAGTATGTAATTACAGGAACGCCAGGAGAGACTTTTGTAAAAGAGGTTAATGGTATGCTTGCTGCAAATGGTATAGAGGGATCTACAGTTAAGGCTGCAGCTGATTTATTTGAACTTCACCAATGGATGAAAAATGAGCCAGTAGATTTGTTAATGGGCAATACTCATGGTAAATTTATTGCAAGAGCAGAAGATGTTCCATTTGTAAGAGTTGGTTTCCCAATACTTGATAGATATGCACATCAGTATTTCCCAATAGTTGGATATAGGGGTGCTATTAGATTAATTGAAATGATGTCAAATGTAATATTAGATAAGATAGATAGAACTTGCCCTGAAGAAGATTTTGAATTAGTAATGTAACTTAATATTCGTGGAGGTGATTATATGAAAACAGAATTACTTAAAGAAAGAGAAGACTCAGTTTGTTATAACTCTAAAAACAAAGGAAAAAAGATGAAGTGCGATGGTAATAGCGTATCTGGCTCTGTAAGTCAAAGGGCTTGTGTGTACGCTGGTGCAAGAGTTGTATTAAATCCGATAACAGATGCGTTTCATTTGGTTCATGGACCTATTGGATGTGCTGCGTACACTTGGGATATAAGAGGAAGTCTAACTAGTGATTCTGAAAATTACAGAAATAGTTACTCCACGGATATAAGAGAAAAAGATGTTATATTTGGGGGAGAGAAAAAACTTGCTGCTGCTATCGATGAGATAGTAGTAGCACATTCCTCTAAAGTAATATTTGTATATTCAACTTGTATTGTGGGTGTAATTGGTGATGATATTGATGCAGTCTGTAGAATGGCAGAAAGCAAATATAATATTCGAGTTATTCCAGTTAAGGCACCTGGGTTTTCAGGAAATAAAGCAGTAGGATATAGAGCTGCTTGCAATGCAATATTAAATCTTATGGGTGAAAATAATGAACCAAAGGTTTCAGGAATAAATATTTTAGGTGATTTTAATTTAGCTGGAGAAATGTGGATTATAAAGAATTATTTTAAAAGAATGGGTGTTAAAGTAGTTGCAAGAATCACGGGTGATAGCACAACTGATGAGATTAAAAAGGCACCAACAGCTAGTCTAAATATAGTACAGTGTGCAGGATCTATGCATTACCTTGCAAATCAAATGACTGAAAAATTTGGAATACCATATATTAATGTTAGTTTTTTAGGGCTTGCGGATATTAAAGCATCTTTAACAAATGTAGCGCAGTTAAGTAAGGACAAAGATATTATAAAGAGAACAAAAGAACTAATTGAAACTGAAGAGAAACAAATTGAAGAAATATTAGCTTATTACAAAAGGAGACTAATAGGCAAGAAGGTGGCTATATATGTAGGTGGTGGATTTAAAGCTATTTCACTTATTAAACAATTTAGAGAACTTGGAATGGAAACTGTTATGGTAGGAACTCAAACAGGTAAAGAGGAGGACTACGATATTATAAAAGAAATAACTAATGAGGGAACGGTAATTTTAGATGATACCAATCCAGCAGAACTTGAAAGATTTATACTTGAGAAAAATGCAGATATTTTAGTTGGAGGAGTTAAAGAAAGACCGCTTGCTTATAAACTTGGAATTGCATTTTGTGATCATAATCATGAAAGAAAACATGCATTAGCAGGCTTTGAAGGAGCTGTTAACTTTGCAAAGGAAGTAGATTTAACAATAAATAGTCCAGTTTGGAAACTTATATAAAATGGGAGGTGTTAATATGGAAAATAAAAATTCAGTGAATTTGAGTATTAATCCTTGTAAGATGTGCATGCCACTTGGTGGTGTGATGGCACTTAAAGGAATTGAAGAAAGTATGGTAATTCTTCATGGATCTCAAGGGTGTAGCACATATATTAGGCGTCACATGGCAACTCATTATAATGAACCAATTGATATTGCATCGTCTTCACTTACTGAAGATGGAACAATTTATGGTGGTGCAAAAAACTTAAAATTAGGACTGAAAAATATAATTAAATTATATAATCCCAAAATTATTGGCGTTCTAACAACTTGCCTTGCAGAAACTATTGGAGAGGATATTGGACGTATAATTATAGAATTTGGGGAAGAGAATCCTGAAACTAGTGATATTAAGATTATTCCAATATCAACACCTGCATATTCTGGTACCCAAGCTGAAGGCTATTATAAAACACTTAGAAGACTCGTCGAATATTTAAGCATGGGTGATATAAAAACCAAAAAAATCAATATAATTGCTGCAAATATAAATCCGGGAGACATAAGGTTATTAAAAAGTATTTTAGATCTCTTTAAGGTAGAATACACAATATTACCAGATGTATCAGAAACATTGGATGCAGGTTACAATAAAAAATATAATAAAGTTCCAGAGGGTGGTACTAGCCTTCATGATATAGCTTTAATGGGAGGAGCTGCCGCAACTATAGAGATGGATTGTAGTGCTGAAATTGGATCTACTGCTGGAGATTATTTATTTAAAACTTTTGGAGTGCCACTATTTAAATGTGCAATTCCAATAGGGTTAAAAGCAACGGATGTATTTATTAATTTAATATCACAAATCAGTGGAAAGCCAGTGCCTAAGGTATTAGAAAAGCAGCGGAGTCGTTACCTTGATGGAATAATTGATTCACACAAATATAATGGGGAAGGACGAGCTATTATTTTTGGAGAACCGGAAATTGTGTATGCAGTTACATCATTATGTGTTGAAAATGGAATAACACCACTACTTATAGCTACTGGTTCTAAAAATAAAATTTTAAAAGGTAAATTAAAAGAACTTACAAAGGAACTTGATAATCAACCTGTTATTATTGATGATACTGATTTTGAAATTATTGAAAAACATGCAAAAGAGCTTAAGGCGAATTTATTAATTGGTGATTCCAATGGAAGACGGATCGAGAAAAAGTTAGGAATCAAATTAATAAGAATCGGATTCCCAATTCATGATAGAGTTGGTGCTCAAAGGGCAGTTAATGTGGGATATTATGGTTCACTAAGATTTTTAGATGAAATCACTAATTCTATATTAGAAAGAAAAGAAAGGGGCTATAGGCGAGATATGTATGATAAATATTATGAAAATGGAAAAGATGAAGATAAGGCCCATGCTCAGTCGCAAGTTAAAAAGATAATTAGTATGGAGGAAAAAACAAAAAGTCACCCATGTTTTAATGGCTGCGCACATGACAATGCAAGGATACACATTCCAGTAGCTCCAAATTGTAATATAAGTTGTAATTATTGTAGTCGTAAATTTGATTGTGTAAATGAGAGTAGACCTGGAGTTACAAGCTCGATATTATCTCCAATAGAGGCCCTGGAAAGATTCAAAGAATTTAAAGGTAAACTTAAAAATCTTACAGTTGTTGGGATAGCAGGTCCTGGAGACGCATTAGCAAATTTTGATGTAGTTAAAGAATCCATACAATTAATAAAGAAAGAAAGTCCTGATATAACATTTTGTTTATCTACTAATGGATTAATGTTACCTTTTTATGCAAATGAAATATTAGAACTTGGTGTTTCACATATTACTATTACTATAAACACAGTAGATCCAAAGATTGGAGTTAAGCTTTATAAGGAGATTAATTATCTTGGGGTGAAATATACAGGGATTGAGGGAGCAACTATATTACTTCAAAATCAGCTCTCAGGTCTTAGATATCTTACGTCGAAAGGTCTTGTTTGTAAGGTAAACATCGTTTATGTAAAAGGTGTGAATGATATTGGAATTGCGGATACTGTTAAAAAGGTTAAAGAATGTGGAGCATTTATGACAAATATTATGCCTATGATAAATGCACCAGGGAGTGTTTTTGAAGACATTAAAACAGTAAATAATGAAGAATTACTCGCTATGAGAAAGAAGTGCGAAATAGATCTTAAACAAATGTATCATTGTAAGCAGTGTAGAGCAGATGCAGTAGGAACTCTTGGAAATGATATATCGCAAACAGCAGGAGTGATAAAATCTTCTGCTACGGATGAAGTTAAACCTATTAGATTTGCAGTGGCATCTAAATCAGGGCTTAATGTGGATCAGCATTTTGGACATGCGCAGGAGTTTTATATATACGATTTCGTAAATGGAGATGCTACATTTATTGAAAAAAGAAAGATTCCTAAGTTTTGTACAGGTGTAGAGGATTGTGATGATAGTCATGAAGATAAGATAGACTATATAATAAAAACAATTGATGACTGTTCTGGCGTTCTTGCTCTTAGAATTGGAGATATACCTAAACAAAAATTAGAAAAGAAAAATATAGCAGTATATCTATTATGTGATGAAATTAGAAATGGAATCAGAAAAATAGTAGGGGAGGCAGTGTCATGATAAAACCAGAATTTCACGTTTTTGTCTGTACGAGTTCTAGAATAAATGGAACTCAAAAGGGATATTGTCATTCCAATGATTCCACTGAAATTGTAACAAATTTTATAGAAGCTATTGAGGAAAATGATATTAGTGATAAAGTAATGGTAACTAATACAGGATGCCTTGGATTATGTAATGAGGGGCCAATAGTTATTGTATATCCAGAAGGCACCTGGTATGGAAAAGTAACACCAGACGATGTGGATGAAATTGTGCAGTCACATTTGATAAATGGAGATGTGGTAAAAAGACTAGAAATATGATAAAGAATTAAATTATTTTATACGAGAGGAGTGTTATTAATGTCTATAATTATAAATGGAAAAGAAACTTATATTATTGATAGGACATTAATGAACATAACGAAAAAGAGATTTAATGAAAATGAAGTACATGAGTTCACGATGAACTTAAGAAGAATAGGGGTAGATTTCTTTGAGGTTGATGAGAGGACTTTTAATATTGTAAGACCTCTGATAACATCAGAGGTTTTTATTTTTAGAATTGATAAAATTAGTCAATTGGAAATATGTAAAAGAAATGGTATAGAATATATTTTAGTTAAAGAAGAGGACTTAGAGTTTTTTAATATTAAATGTATTGAAGAAAATTATAACTTTAAAATTATATTAGAAATAGATATTAATTCTTATAAAAGCAATTTCATGAATAAGATTAATAAAAATATAGATAAATTTTTTTGCTTAAGATTTAAAGGAGAGAGTAACTGGTCAACTTACGATTATATACAAGGAAATTATAATATGAAAACTAATATTTATGCTAGTGATAAATTTTCTATGGCAACAGCAGCATGTTTTCAGGCTATTATTAAAGGAATAGATTATATAACCACAGCTTTTTGTGGACGTGATGGGACTTATGGCACAACACCACTGGAGGAAATATTAGTTTCTACAAAAGTTATTTTGGGTGAGGAAGTAAATGAAGACATTAGAGTTCTTAGCGTAATGAGGTTACAATACGAAAAAACAACTTATAGTAAAGTACCTAACAATAAGCCCGTAATTGGTAAGGATATATTTAAATATGAATCTGGAGTACATGTGGCTGGCATTGAAAAAAATCCAATAACATACGAACCTTTTAAACCTGAAATTGTTGGAATGAAGCGTAAACTTGCTTTAGGTAAGCACTCAGGTAAAAATTCAATCCATGCTAAATTAAAAGAGCTTAATATAGAAAATAAATTTATAGAAACAGAAATTTTGGAGATTTTGGAGAGTATTAAAAGTAAAAGCATAAAAAATAAAATGGAACTTTCAGATGAGGATTTTATAGAAATATGTAAAGGAATTAAGAGGTTACGTTATGTATAAAATAGTTGATACTACATTAAGAGATGGTGAACAAATGGCAGGCGTTGAGCTAGGGTTTGATGACAAGATTGAATTTGCTAAAATTATAGATTCGAAAGATGTATATCAAATAGAAGCTGGCACTCCTGCCATGGGTGGAGATGAAAAAAAAAGCATTGAACAATTAATGGGTCTAGGGTTAAAAAGTAAGGTGTCTGCATGGAATAGGATGAATATAAACGATATAAAGCATTCTATTGATTGTAGGGTAGATATTGTGCATATATCAGTTCCTATATCTGATATACAAATAAAATGGAAACTTGGGAGAGATAGAGTCTGGGTTATTAATGAAATGAAGCGGAGCGTTTATTATGCTAAAGAAAAGGGCTACGAGGTTGTGGTTGGGCTTGAGGATGCTTCAAGGACTTCCACTGAGTTTTTAATGAATGTTATAAGGGAAGCTAAAGAACTTGGCGTACAGCGTGTTAGATATGCAGATACTGTTGGAATACTGTATCCAGATAAAATATATAAACAAATCAAACAAATTAAACAAAACGTTGATATTTCTATTGAATTTCATGCACACAACGATTTTGGTATGGCTGTCGCAAATTCTGTTTCTGCAGTTATGGCTGGAGCAGAATTTGTAGATTCTACATTTGGAGGAATAGGAGAAAGGGCAGGAAATTGTGATTATGTTAAGTTGATAAATGCCTTAGATAAAAATAATAATTCAATATAAATGTGTACTATATTTTATTAAAATAAGGAGGAAAATTTATCAGATAAATAAGAAAATATCGATTTGATAAATAGAAAATTAAATGGAGATAGCAGTATTTCTAGATGCTTCTGGTAAAACACAATCTATAGTTCAACCAGGTATAATTAAAGTTTACGATGGAAGTAAGGGTACATGGAGAATAACTAAAGAGATTATCTTTAGAATAGATAATATAGCTGGGATAAGAGAAATTAGAGGAAATATTATAAACATGGCAGAAGAATTAGGTAATTGCAAAGTTTTTGTTGGTAGAGAAATAAAAGGGATGACCTACAATATTCTTGATGGAATGGGATTTAACACTTGGGAAATAGAAGGTACCCCGATGGAGTTATTAGAATTTGTATTTGAAAAAGAAATGGTCGAGGCGAATATAATAAAGCTCGAAAAATTAGAAAATTTGAAACCTATTATACAAAAGGTTAAGGATGGATATTATTATGTAAATCTAAAGAAAATTCAGAAAAATAATGAAAGCCTTACTTCAAAGAGTATATTGATACCATTTTTGACTACTACAGTTTTTTATCAATTAGAGATAATTTGTGGTCATATACCACCCTGGTTCCATTCTGAATTTGAAAAGTTGAATTTAAAAATGGAAACGACTCATATTAGTCAAAGTGAAATTAAAGTAATGGTTTATCCTGATATTTGCAAGGAATAGTATAAATATTTTATTTCGGAGGCGATAATATGAAGGAATTTATGACTAAATATGGTATGCTCAAAGGGATAAGTAGTATTGAATTTTATACTGACGGAATAATAAAGGAATGTAAATTAAGCGAATATTGCGAAATTAACACGAGTTATGGAATTTTGGTTCCTCAATATGATGAAGTAGAAGTAAGACGTAAGTATAAAAGATCTTTATCCTTTTATAAAAATGGAAATTTACAAAGTATTTCTTTTCAAAGTGGAACGAATATAGTTACAAGTGTTGGAAAACTATCAGCAGAACTTGCTGTATTTCATGAAAATGGACAAATTAAGCGTATATTCCCTTTAAATGGTAAGATAACTGGCTATTGGACCGAGGAAAATGAATATGAACTTTCCGAGGAATTAGATTTTCATTTTGAGTTTGGAAAGTTTAAGAAAAAAATTATTGGCATTAATTTTTATGAATCTGGAGGTGTAAAGAGCCTAACTTTATGGCCAAAGGATTTTATTAATATTTTATCACCTTATGGGATGATAGAGACTCGTATTGGATTCTCACTATATCCCAATGGTGCTATTAAGTCTTGTGAACCTAGAAGGCAAACTTTAATAAAGACTGTTATTGGAGAGCTTCATGCATTTGATTTTGATGCTATTGGACTTAATGCTGATACAAATTCTTTGAATTTTAAAGAAAATGGAACTATTAAATCATTGTATACATCATTAGATAAAATAACTATTAAAGATGCTTTTGGTAGCTCACATATTTACGAGCCAGGACTAAGAACAAATAACTTTAATGATACAATTATGGATGTGGTGCCTCTAAGGATTGAATTTTATCTGGGCAAAGTAAAAATTAATGAAACAGAGTACAATATCGAAAGTAACACTTTCTGCGTTGATAAGTTTGTTAGAAAATTCTTTTAGCAAAGATAAATTCTAATCTAAAACACAAATATATGAAATTAACCTTCCTATTTTATTAATGTTGATGTAGACTTATAGAAAGTATTGCATAAGATAATTTAATAATTAACTAATTCTAAACAAATAAATAACATATTCTTTACAATCAACTGCTATAATAATAGTATCAAATACATTTTCAAACAGATATTTTATAAAAGCAGTTTTATAAATTTTAGTTTTATTTATCTAATAATATATTAGAAAGGTGAGGATTAAAATGAATGAAGAACAATTGTTATATAATGTGATTTTCCCAGAAAGCAATGACCCTAATTATATTAATTATGGTTATTTTATAGGGAGGAGCAAAAAAAATGTATTTAAACTGAAAGCTATTATTAATGAAAGTCAACTTAATCCTGTATTAATTTGTGATGGAGATAAGCAAAATGCTTTTTTTGCAAAAGTTTTTCAAAGTGAAGTAGATAGATTTTTGCAAATTATAAGTGAACTTGATTTTAAACAAATTAGGATAAATAGCTGCCACATGAACGAAGTAAAAGCTATGTTTGAAGAAGAGATAAAAGATAATCGGAAAAAAGAACATAGGGTAGTTCATTATTTATTACCAAGGAAATTTAACAATGGAACAAAAAACTGGAAAATACCAGATGTAATAGAATTTAATCCAATAAATGAAAATAAGCCAGTCTTAAAAGGAGTAATTAATTTATAAAAAAATTATATAAAAATATTAATATAAGGAATTACTCTAGTAGTGATTTCTTATATTTTTTTGCGTGAATTAGGAACTATTTTAATTGTTTATGATACAATTAATAAAACATTTATATTATGAAATATAGTCTTAAAATATAGAATAGGTTGGTGAGTAGAGTGAAAGGAAAACGGGAACGAGGTAAAAGAATTTTAATTGTAGCTTTATTATTTTCTTTGGTATTTAGTGCTCTTGTTGGCAGAATGGTTTATTTAATGGCCGTTAACGGGTCGAAGTATAAATCTTTGGCATTACAGCAGCAGACAAAAAATATAGCGGTACCTCCTATAAGAGGAGCGATTCTAGATAGAAATGGTCAAGAATTGGCATTAAGTATGAATATTTATAGACTAGATGTTGATTTGAATGTATTAAAAAAATATTTAGTAGACAAAAAAATACCAGAGGAACAAGCGGATCTTCAATTGTCGAAAATACTAAATATTGATAAGAACAAAATTAAGGAGATATTAGATGACAAAGATAGCAAAGGGAATCCATTACAATTTGTATCACTTAAAAGAAAGGTAGAAAAAAAAGTTGTGGATAAAATTAAGGCTCTAAAATATAGCGGAATAATAATTTCAAAAGATGTGGAGAGGACATACCCAAACGATAACTTTTTATCACATGTAATGGGGCATACCAATTTAGATGGAAATGGAGTCAATGGAGTTGAATTAAGTTACAATAATGAATTAGCAGGTGTTCCTGGAGTTAAGGTAGTTGAAACGGATAGGGATAGTAATGAATTACCTTATACGGAAGCAGTGACAGTTCAACCAGTAAACGGAAAGGATTTAACATTAACTATTGATGAACGAGTTCAAGAGTTAGCACAGAAAGTTGCAAAAGAAACATTAGCTAAAAATGGTGCAAAATCTGTAAGTATAACAATTATGAACCCAAAGAATGGTGAGATTATGGCAATGGCTAATGCACCAGATTATAATTTAAATATTCCATATGTAGAAGGTAAGACAAGCAAAGAAACACAGGAAATTTGGAAGAATAGAGCCATTAGCAGTGCATTTGAACCGGGATCAATTTTCAAGGTTATAACATCAGCTGCAGCGCTTCAAAATAATGCTGTAACAGATAAGGATCGATTTATAAGTAATGGTAGCATTAAGGTTGGAAATAAATTATTATATAGCGATAATAAAGAAAATTATGGAATTGAGACTTTCTCGGATATAATTAAGAATTCAGATAATGTTGGGTTTGTTAAACTAGGGCAGATGATAGGAAAGGCCAACTTTTATAAATTTATAGAGCTTGCTGGCTTTGGACAGAAAACGAATGTTGATATGCCGGGCGAGGGTACAGGGATTGTAAAAGACTTAAATAATATAACACCGATTGATCTTGCTACAATGGCATATGGACAAGGTGTTGCAGTTACCCAAATACAATATATTGCAGCGTTTAACGCAGTGGCAAACGGGGGAACATGGATAACACCACATGTTATGAAAGACATATCTCATATTGAAAATGGAAAAAAGGTTATAGAGAAGCAATTTAGTAATCTAAATGAGAAAACAATAATGAGCAAAGAAAAAGCAGCTCAGCTAAGAACGTATTTGGAAAGGGTAGTTAAAGAAGGAACAGCGGTTGGAACATATATTGACGGTTATCATATAGCAGGTAAAACTGGAACTGCAAATAAAGTTAACAGTATCGACGGAGGTTATAACACTGGTAAATATGTATCCTCATTTGCTGGTATGGCACCTGCCAGCGACCCAAAAGTGAGTTTAGTAATTACTATAGAGGAACCAAACGCTTCGAATTATTATGCTGCGCAAACGGCAGTACCTGCGGCGCGTAAGTTATTTTTAGAATTATTTCCAATAATCAATATGGCTCCTAGTAATGTGAGTAGTACAAAAAAATAATACTCCTCTAAATTTATTTTATTTAAATATATTGAATATTTACATTTTTACTTCATAATGGTAATATACATATATAGTGGCATAAAAATTGTAATAGGATTGGCTCTATTTATATGGTTTATAAATAAAGCATAATAAAGAATGTCAATATATTTAATATTAAAGGGGGAAATAACAATGATAAAAACTAAGAAAATGTTAGCTCTGGGTGTTGGTTTAATTATGACGACTTCACTATTCGCTGGGTGTTCAACTGATGGTTTTGCACTTGTGAAGACATTTACAAAGTCACAAACAATAAACTCTATGCAGAGTAAAACTGATATTTCACTTAAGGTTTCAGGCACTAATATGTCGATAAAAGAGAAGCAAATGATGGATACTGTGTTGCCATCTATAAATGGAACTAAAATCTCTATGGTAACTAAAACCAATCAGAATGCAGATAGAACAATTTCAAAAATGCAAAGCGATATATCATTACAATTAGTTCAATCTCCAGACCCTATAAACATGAGCATTTGGGTTGATACAGATGTAACTGGAGAAAAACCTGTGATTAATGAGTTGTATAAAATTCCTCAATTGCTTTCATCGCAGCTTCCAACTGAGTTAAAAGGTAAAGAATACATGGCAATGGATTTAGCGAATATGACAAGTACACCAGGTATGCCTAAGACTGATTATAAAAAACTTATGGCTTTTAGCAAAGAATTCCAACCTAAATTAACTGATTTTATAGTTAAATATGCTAAACAATTTAATCCAACTACAAAGTATGTTACCTATATGGGAAGTCAAAGTTTCTTGCAAGATAACGTAATTCAAGCTACAGATACTTATGAAGTAAAGTTAAATGATAAATCATTTAAGGATTTAATGCATTATACTTTGAATAACCTTTCAGAGAGCAAGGATGCTATGAGTTTTACTCAGGATTATATGAAAGCTATGATGTCAGTTTATGATGTAACTGGTGGTCAGGATAAAACTAGCAAGGATGAAATAAATAAGGCATTTGGCGATATAACAACTCAATTGCCACAACAACTTAAAAGTATGAATAAATCATTAGAATCTATTGATAATCTTAAAATTCTTGGTGATAAAGGAATTACAATTAGATATACTATTAATAAGGATGGTTATGTTGTAAATGAAAAAGGTAATGCTGAATTTGTAGTTGATTTACCTAGCATAAACAAATTAGCTAGTAAAACAGCTGTGACAAGTAATAGTGACCAAACTGGTATATATACTATAGGAATAGATTTTAATACAGATATAACTAATATTAATAAAAACATTGATATTGTGTTACCAAAAACAAATTCAACTAATTCATTTAACTATAATGATATATTGAAGTTATCTAACACAAAATTACCTACAAATTAATAAGGTGCATCTATTTGTGACTTATAGGACATAAATAAGAACAACTTGTAAAATTTTTTACAAGTTGTTTTTTTTATGTGCATTGTAAATTATAATAAAAAGGGTATAATGTACATTAATTTCTAATAAAGTACTTACATGTATATTGTTATGTGTGATGCTAGTTTGTGGTATATTAATTAAAAAGGTTAATATTCCTTAATTTTATAAAAAAATAGGAGTAGGGTGAACTTTGAATGGAGAAAAATATGGATATAGAACTTTCTAGTATGTTTGTAATTTTTGGTGGAACTGGTGATCTGACAAAAAGAAAACTTATTCCGGCTATTTTTAGCTTAATGCATGAGGGAAAATTATCTGAGAATTTTACAATTGTGTCTATAGGAAGACGAGAAAAGACAAGTGAACAGTATAGGACAGAAATGCATGAGTATGTAAAAGAATTCTCTAGATTTCCTTTGAATAGTAAATTATGGGATAATTTCATCAAGAGAATATTCTATAAGAATTTTGATTTTACTTCAAATGATCAAGGATATAAGGATTTAGATTTGTTTTTGGAAACAATGGAGACTGAATATTCAACAAGAGGAAATAGATTATATTATTTAGCAGTTGCACCAGAGTTTTTTGAGGGTATAATTAGAAACTTAAAAAACAATAATATGGTTTGTAAATCAATAGGCTGGCAGAGAGTAATGATAGAAAAGCCTTTTGGATCAAATTTGAAAACTGCGAGAATTTTAAATGATAATATATCAAAACTTATACCGGAAGAAGATATATTTAGAATAGATCATTATTTAGGAAAGGAAATGATCCAAAATATATTAGCAATTAGATTTGGTAATTCTCTATTCGAACCTTTATGGAATGCAAATTATATTGATAATATCCAAATTACGTCTAATGAACTAATAGGTGTAGAAAACAGAGGGGCATATTATGAAAATGCGGGTATATTAAAAGATATGCTTCAAAATCATTTATTACAGATGCTTACAATGATTGCAATGGAACCTCCAGTGGATTTTGATCCGGAATCTATAAGAGATGAAAAAGTTAAGGTGCTTAAATCGCTAAGACCTTTTACTTCGGCGTCATTAAAGGAAGATATAGTTCGAGGGCAATATGGTCCGGGAACAGTTAATGAAGCCAGTGTAGTGGGCTATAGACAAGAAGAAAGGGTATCTAGTAAATCTAATACAGATACATTTATAGCGCTTAAGACTTATATAGATAATTTCCGTTTTGGAGGAGTGCCCATTTATATAAGAGCAGGAAAAAGAATGGATACAAAAAGTACGGAAATAGTTATTCAGTTTAAAAAACTTGCTGGAATTAATTATTATAAAGAATTTGACCAAATAGGTAATAATCTTTTAGTTTTAAAAATTCAGCCAGAGGAGGGCTTTTATTTTCAAATAAATGCTAAAAAGCCTGGTAATGACTTTAAAATGGAAAAGGTAGAGTTAGATTATTGCCAAAGTTGTAAGTATTTAAATGATTCGCCTGAGGCCTATGAGAAGTTGTTGCTTGAAGCAATTAGAAATAATTCATCTTTATTTACAAGGTGGGATGAACTTGAATATTCTTGGAAATTCATTGAAAGTATTGAAAAAGGATATGAGAATGATGTTTCTAATTACCCTAACTACGCGGCGGGAACACCAGGACCTACGGGAGCAGTAGATTTAATTGAAAAGGATGGCAGACAGTGGTGGAATACTGAAATCTAAGGAGGGATAACATGATTATATATGATATATCTATGATTATTGAAAAGGATATGGGAGTATACAAGAATAAAGAGGAAAAAAGACCAATAATTAAATTTGAAAGTAAAATCCCAAAAGATAAAATAAATGAATCTAGTTTGTATATGAATGTGCATACAGGAACTCATATTGATGCAGCATTTCATGTGGATAATGATGGCGATACAATTGATGTTATAGATCTAACTAAATTGATTAGGAAATGTAGAGTAATAGACTTAACTAAAGTTATAGGTTCAATAACAAAAGAGGATCTTATGGATAAAAACATTAAGCCCTTTGAATTCTTATTACTTAAAACTAAAAATTCATTTAAAGAGGGGTATGAATCAGACTTTGTATATCTTTCAATAAGTGGAGCAGAGTACTTGGCAGAAAAGGAAATAGTGGGTGTGGCAATAGATTCCTTTGGAATAGAGAGAGCTCAGCCGGGTCATGAAACCCATAAAACACTTTTTAATAAAGGCATAATTATAATAGAGGGTGTTAGGTTAAAAGAAGTTTCAGAAGATGAATACTTCATGTGTGCGCTTCCACTTAAAATTAAAGGTGTAGATGGTGCACCTGCTAGAATAGTTTTAATAAAGGACTTAATGATATTATAAAGGGAGATATTTAATTGTAATTATGTTCTGTTTTAAAATTATATTTACAAATTATTTAATATATGAAAAAAAGGATTAGTTTTACAATTAAATGATATCAATATTGAAAATATAAAGTTAAATAATTTTAAAGTTGCGTGTCTTGAACCCCTCAATTACTTATCTTTGTGATAAGAATTATAGCATAATTCTATACGTAAAAACGGTAGTTGTTAATGTTTTAACGTTATTTAACAAAAACTTAACAAATCTAAAAAAATAAAAAGTAATTAATGTATATAACTGTTCTAGTACTGAAAAAAACAAATATAACAGAATGCGTTGGTATTATAAGACGCTAATGCGGAAATACGGGACTGTATTGCCAAAAACATTAGTAGAATCAATATTATTTATAAATGCTAAAGTAATGAATAAGCAACTGTGTATATTTTAAAAATAGTTTCTTATATATAAGGCATATAAATTATTATATAGGCATTTGTTAAAAATTTAATTATTGTTGACTTTTACACTAAATAAAACTATCTTGAGAGATAGGAGCTGAATTTTATATATAAATCGACATGAAGTAATTAGTCGAATTTTATTATAGGCTTATAATGTAATTGATACTATAATCAAAGGGGGAGCGTTTAATTATCATATAAATAGTTCCGTGCGAGTATAATATAATTATATTGTAGTAGAGGAAGGAGCTGTAGAGGTGGTAAAGGAAGAAGAAGGAATTATAATAGAGATTTCTAAGGATAATATTGCGAAAGTAAAAGTAGGAAGGCATAATGAGTGTAAAAATTGTGGTGCATGTCCTGGCGACAATTCAGTTGTAATAGAGGCTAAAAATCCTATTGGAGCTAAAATTGGTCAACGAATTGCATTTGAAATGAAAGATACAAATATGTTAATGGCGGCTTTTGTTGTATATATACTTCCTCTTGTTCTAGTTGTAATAGGTGTTATTGTCGGACAAGTAATAGCTAGAAAATTTGGGTATTCTGTTCTGGGATTTCAAATTGGAGGCGGAATAATAACATTTGTATTATCAATTATTAATATAAAACATTTTGAAAAGTACGCTCATAATAATGACAAAATGCAACCTGTGATTACTAAAAGTTTATCTTGAATATAATTTTTTCGAATTTGATTATATCTATTATAGTTCACAAATTTTAAATATTTTAAAAGAGGTGTGGAAAAGTGATAAAAAGTTTTCGTGGAGGAATACATCCAAATGGTTCTAAAAATTACACCGCGAGCAAGCCTATAGAAATAGCAACTTTACCAAGTAAAGTTGTTATTCCTGTGAGCCAGCATATCGGTGCTCCTTGTGTGCCAACTGTAGCAAAGGGTGATTATGTAAAGAAGGGACAGGTTATAGCAACTAGTCCAGCTTTTGTTTCAAGTCCAGTACATGCATCTATATCAGGTATGGTTAAAGATATAGCTTTGTATCCTCATCCGGTATTTGGAAAATGTCTTTCTATCGTAATTGAAAATGATGGAAAAGACGAATGGATAGAAGGAATCCCTCTTGTTCGCGACTGGGAGAAGTTAAATTCTGATGAAATAAAAGGCATCATTAAAGAAGCAGGTATCGTTGGAATGGGCGGAGCTACTTTCCCAACTTTCGTAAAATTATCACCACCAAAAGATAAGAAAATAGATACTTTTATTTTGAATGCAGCAGAATGTGAGCCTTTTTTAACAGCAGATCACAGAATGATGCTTGAACATTCAGATAAAATTGCTATTGGAGTAAAATTAGTAATGAAGGTTCTTGGAGTTGAAAAAGCATTTGTTGGAATAGAAGACAATAAACCAGATGCTGTTATTGCTATGCAAAAGGCGTTTGAAGGAACTACAGTTAAAGTAATGGCGATACCAACTAAATATCCACAAGGTGCGGAAAAAATGCTTATTAAAGTACTTGTAGATCGTGAGGTTCCATCAGGAAGCTTACCAATGGATGTTGGGGTTGTTGTTCAAAACGTAGGTACAGTCGTTGCAATTTGTGACGCAGTTGTAAGTGGAATTCCATTAATTGAAAGAGTAACAACAATAAGTGGAAGTGCTGTTAAAGAACCTAAAAATCTTTTGCTTAGAATTGGAACAACATTTGAAGATGCTATTGAGAATTGTGGCGGATTTAAAGAACCACCAGCTAAAATTATTATGGGTGGTCCTATGATGGGATTTGCTCAATCAAATTTAAATATTTCTATAATTAAAGGGGTTTCTGGAATACTTGGATTAACTAAGAAAGATATTAATAATGGAACTCAATCTCCCTGTATTCGTTGTGGAAAATGTGTAAGTGTTTGCCCTTGTGGACTTAATCCAAGTATGCTAAGTATACTCGGAGAAAGAGATATGTATGAGGAAGCAAAACTTGAACAAAATCTTTTCGATTGTGCTGAATGTGGAAGCTGTGTTTATGTATGTCCAGCTAAACGTAATATTGTACAATACATTAAATACAGTAAAATGAGAAACAATGCAGATGCTGCTAAAAAAAAGGAGGCTCTAGCTAAATGAGTGAAGTAAAATTACAAGAGAATCTCTTTACCGTGTCAACGTCTCCACATATACGTGCAGAAGCATCTATTTCTAAAATTATGTGGACTGTTACTATGGCATTAACGCCAGCTGCACTTTTCGCAATTTATCATTTTGGAACGTCTGCTTTATTCGTATTACTTGCGGGAAGTTTGTCTGCGGTAGGATTTGAATATATAGTACAAAAACTTAGAAAAAAACCAGTAACTATTTCTGATGGAAGTGCATTTTTAACGGGACTATTGCTTTCAATGTGTTTACCACCAGCAATACCACCTTATATGGCAATTGTTGGTTCATTTATAGCTATAGTAATTGCAAAACATGCTATGGGTGGTCTTGGATATAATATTTTCAATCCAGCTCATATTGGTCGTGCTGCGCTTATGGTTTCATGGCCAGTTGCTATGACAACTTGGTCAAAGTTCACATCAAGCGTAGACGTAGTGTCTACTGCAACACCTTTAAATATTTTAAAACAACAAGGATATTCAAAATTAATAGATACTTTTGGAAGTGCACCTCAAATGTATAAAGATATGTTTATTGGCTTTCGTAATGGAAGTATTGGTGAAACATCTACGGTTTTACTAATTATTGGAGGTATATATTTAATTTATAAAGGTTATGCAAATTGGGTAGTTCCTGCATTTATGATCGGAACTGTAGGTATTTTAACTTGGATATGTGGACCAACAGGTTTATTTACTGGAGATCCGTTATTTCATATGATGGCTGGAGGCCTTATTATAGGAGCTTTTTTCATGGCTACAGATATGGTTACCATTCCAATTACAAAGAAAGGGCAGATAGTTTTTGCTATTGGCGCTGGAGTTATTACTGTTTTAATCAGGCTTAAGGGTGGATACCCTGAAGGGGTTTGTTATTCTATTTTATTAATGAATGCAGTTACACCACTTATTGATCGCTTGATGAAGCCAGTAAAATTTGGAGCAAGGGGGTAGTGAAAAATGTCAGATGAGAATAATATCAAGCCTAAAGTTAATCATGAGAAAAAATATAGCATTTTTCAAATCACTATAAATTTAACAATTGCCTGTTTTATATCAGGATTGATTATTGCTGTAGTATATTTTTTTACAGCACCGGTTGCATTAAAAACAGCGGCAGGAATTAAAACTGATGCAATGAAATCACTAGTGGTAGGTGCACAAGAATTTAAGCCTGTAAAGGGTAAGACAGAATGGTTTACTGCAGAAAAAGATGGAAAAGTAGTTGGATATGTTGTGCCAGCAGAAAGTAAAGGATATGGTGGAGCAATTACAATGCTTGTAGCAGTTACACCTCAAGGTAAAATTATTGAATTTACTATATTAACAACTAAAGAAACACCTGGACTTGGAGATAATGCAAGTAAAGATCCTTTTAGAAACCAATTTAAAGGTAAGGCAGTCAAAGATTTAGAAGTAACAAAAGATCCAACAAAAACAAATAATATTCAAGCTATGACTGGTGCTACCATTACTTCTAAAGCGGTAACTAAAGGCATTAAAGAAGCTGTGCAAGAAGTTACACAGTTTGTAGGGAGGAAATAATATGAGAGAGTTATGGAACATATTTAAAAAAGGGATTATTGAAGAGAACCCAATTTTTGTTCTTGCACTTAGTCTTTGCCCAGCACTCGCGGTAACTAGTAGTGCGCTAAACTCCTTGGTTATGGGACTTGCGGTAATGTTTGTTATTACTGCTAATAATATGGTTGTATCTGTTACTAGAAAATTAGTTAATCCGACGGTTCGTGTGCCGGTGTATATTACTTCAGTTGCAACAATTGTTACTGTAGTACAGTTAGTATTACAGGCATATTTGCCAGCACTTAATAAAGCTTTAGGTATATATCTAGCATTGATAGTTGTTTTTGCAATTATTTTAGCTAGAGCAGAAGTTTTTGCTTCAAAGAATAAAGTTATTCCATCTATGTTTGATGGACTTGGAATGGGATGTGGGTTTGCACTTGGACTTGTATTAATCGGGGTAGTTCGTGAACTTATTGGTGCAGGAACATTATTTGGAATAAAAATTCTTGGTGCTTGGTATAATCCGGCACTTATCATGGTTTTATCACCAGGTGCATTTATATTAATTGGCTACATGGTAGCTGGTTTTAAGATGTGGATTGAGCATAGTGAAAAAGTTAAACTCGAGAGAGGTGAGATGTAATGGGGCATTATTTAACCATACTTGCAAGTAATATAGTTGTAAACAATTTCGTTTTAACAAGGTTTTTAGGGCTTTGTATTTTCTTTGGAGTTTCAAAAAGTTTAAATGCATCTATTGGTATTGGAATGGCTGTAACTTCTGTTATGACATTAAGCTCTATGATGGCTTGGTTAGTTTACCATTTTGTATTAATGCCTTTTCATTTAACATTTTTAACAACAGTGGTATTTGTACTTCTAATTGCTAGTTTTGTTCAGCTTTTAGAAATGATTATTAAAAAACATGCACCTACTTTATATAATATGTGGGGAATTTATTTATTATTAATTGCTACAAATTGTATTGTATTTAGTGTACCACTTTTAAATGTAGAAAATAATAATTCGTTTTTAGACAGTGCGGTAACTGCAGTAGGTGCCGGTTTAGGCTTTACTTTGGCAATCGTCCTTATGGCAAGTTTAAGAGAAAAATTAAGACTTGCGGATGTCCCAAAACCACTTCAAGGGCTTGGTGTAGCGTTTATTTTAGCTGGAATGCTTGCATTAGCCTTCTTAGGTTTTTCTGGGATGATACCAGTATAAAAAGGAGCTGAAAAATTAATATGAGTAATTTAGAAATTGCAATTGCAGTGTTAATTGTAATGACAATAGTTGGATTGGTGTTTGGTTTAGTTTTAGCATTTGCTAATAAAAAGTTTTCTATTGAAATAAATCCATTGATTCATATCGTTGAAGATATATTACCAAAAGGTCAGTGTGGAGCCTGTGGATTTGCTGGTTGTATGGCATATGCAGAAGCTGTAGTTATGAATGATGAGGTACCACCAAATCTTTGTGTTCCAGGTAAAGCAGCTGTTGCAAAATTGGTAGCTGATTTAACTGGTAAAGCAGCATTAGAAGTGGAACCAAAGGTTGCTTTTGTACATTGCGCTGGCAGCACAGATAAAGCTGTTAAGGCTTACGAGTATAAAGGTGTACAAGACTGCGTTGCAGCATCATTACTACAGGGAGGACCTAAGGGATGTCAATATGGTTGTCTTGGTTTTGGAACTTGTGTTAACAATTGTCCCTTTGATGCAATGACAATGGGTGATAATGGATTACCTATTATTGATGAAGAAAAATGTACAGGCTGCGGAAAATGTAAATCAGTTTGTCCAAAGAAAGTTATTGATTTAGTTTCACCTGGAATTCATGTGGCTATAAATTGTAATTCAAAAGACAAAGGCGCTGTAGCTCGTAAACTTTGTACTATAGCGTGTATTGGGTGTGGAATTTGTGTTAAAAATTGTTCCCACGGTGCAATAAAAATTGAAAACAATTTAGCTGTAGTAGACAGTAAAATTTGTGTTTCAGAGTGTAGTGAAGCTACTTGCACACATAAGTGTCCTACTGGAGCAATTAAAACTTTTATAAAAGAAGCTCCATCAGCAAATATAGCAGCAGAACCAGTTAAAAATAAAACTTTATCTGAATAAAATTTCGTCTGTATAAAGTTTTATAAATTCATAAAAAACCTCTAAAATTAGATATTAATTTTAGAGGTTTTTTTATTTTTAACTAATAATAAATGTTATCATATGGGGTAAATAGCATAATATGTGTTATAATAATCGTATACATAAGTTTAAGGAGGCTCTAAATGGATAAAATTAAACAACAAAAAATTATGAAAGAATTTGCTATACCTCATCCTTTTAAAGATGAGTCAGATGAAAAATATGCAAATAGAATGATAGAAGAAACTTCTGATTTTTTAAAAAAGTATGCGCAAGCTACAGGTAAAAAAGGGTATGTTTGTCATCTTACAGGTGGAGTAGATAGTTTCGTTACAAGTATGCTAATTAGAAAAGCTGGACTAGAATTAATTAATTTATCACTTCCTTTTGGAATAAAACAAGATATAGATGATGTAGAAAAAGCTAAATGTGTGATAAAACCAGAGGTGTTCAAAACCTATGATATAATGGGTCCTGTTATTGAATCTATTGAACTTTTACGTGATTTACCTTCTTCAAAGGTAGATATTGGGAATACAAAAGCTAGAATAAGAATGACTGTATTATATAGAATAGCTGAAGTTTATGATGTTTTAGTTGCTGGTGTCTCAAATGCTGCAGAGTTATCACTAGGCATGATGACTAAATATGGTGATGGTGCGGCAGATGTACAACCACTTGCAGGAATAACAAAAGGTGTAGTATATGAAATGGCAAAAATACTTAATGCACCTCAATCTATAATTGATAAGCTTTCTACAACTGGTGTATGGGATAATGGAACAAATCAAAAAATAGTAACAGAACTAAATCATCAGGTTTGTATATATTTAAGAGGTGGAGATATAGAAGGAGCATATGAGGAAAAAATATTAAAGCTATATGAAATTTCTAAACACAAAAGACATTTACCAGTTTTGTTAAAAGATACTTGGTGGATTGAATAAATTTACAAAAACCTACAGTAAAAGAGATGTATAACATCTCTTTTTTACGTTAGTCATTAATATAAGTTAAATTAATGATTAATTGTTATAAAATTTATGGATATGAATTTAAAGTAGTGGGCAAAATATATTTAGTAATAAATATGAGAGGTGACGATATTGGGTAAAATAGTAGCTTATTTTGCAATGCCACATCCCCCTATAATAATTCCAGAAGTGGGACATGGAGAGGAAAAAAAGATAAAAAACACATATGATGCATGTGAGAGAATTGGGTGTGAAATAGCTGAGTTAAAACCAGAGGTGATAATAATGGTTACCCCACATGGTACTATGTTCTCGGATGCTATAGCGGTTTCTTTTGAACCATATATAACAGGAAGTTTAAAGCAATTTGGGGCACCAGAAGTTTCTATGAACTTTGAGATAGATATGGATCTTACTCACGAAATTATGGTGAGGGCGGAGAAAATCAATATACCAATTGTAAGGGCAACAAGTAGCACACTTAAACAATATGGTAGGGAATACGAATTAGACCATGGATGTTTAGTTCCACTGTATTTTGCTTTCAATAAATATAACCTTTTTAAGCTTGTGCATATTACATATGGTGGGCTTACTCCTATTGAGTTATATAAATTTGGCAAACTAATAGAGGAGGCTGTGCAGGAAAGCAATAAAAACGTTGTGTTTATTGGTAGTGGTGATCTTTCACATCATCTTAAGGATGAAGGGACCTATGAATACAATCCATATGGAGAAAAATTTGATAAGAAGATAATAAGTTTACTTAAAAATGGAGATGTATCTGGAGCATTTAATATAGATCCTGAAATGATACAAAAAGCTGGAGAATGTGGCTTGAGATCTTATTATATAATGCTTGGGGCAATGGATGGTAACGACATAGTGGGAGAACTTCTTTCCTATGAAGGTACCTTTGGAGTTGGATATGCGGTAATGAAATTTAAGCTTAAAAAAAGTGGCAGAGATATTTTATCTGAAATAATTAAAGAAAAAGAAAAAAAATATAATGAAAGAATAAAGAATGAGGACTTTTATGTACGTCTTGCTAGAGAAAGTCTTACCTATTATTTAGCAGAGGGTAATTATATGGATCTACCAAGTTATGTGCCTTGCGAAATGTTAAATAATAAAAGAGGCGTTTTTGTATCTCTTAAAAAATTTGGAGTATTAAGAGGGTGCATAGGCACCATTTTTCCAACATCAGAGAATATTGCAGAGGAAATAATGAAAAATGCGGTTTCAGCAGGAGAAGGTGACCCAAGGTTTATTAACGTAGCTTCCACAGAACTTGAAGATATTGTATTTTCAGTAGATGTTCTGACAAAGCCTGTAAAAGCTTTAAAAGAAGAGCTAAACCCTAAAAAGTATGGAGTAATTGTTAGAAGTGGAGAAAATAGTGGAGTGTTATTACCAGATATTGAGGGTGTTTCCACCATAGATCAGCAAATAAGTATTGCGCTTAATAAAGCTGGAATTTTGACAAATGAGGATTATTCTATAGAAAAGTTTGAGGTTACTCGTCATATTTAGGAGGTGGGGATATGGAAAAAGAGGCTTTGTTTTATGAAAAAGCAGCAGGTTATATAAATTGTAAACTTTGCCCTCATAACTGCTTTATTATCGATGGTGCATTTGGAAAATGTAATGTGCGGGTAAATCACGAGGGAAAACTTTACACAACAAATTACGGAGAAATAACTTCTATGGCACAAGATCCTATAGAAAAAAAGCCATTGTATCACTTTAAACCGGGTACCAATATCTTATCAGTTGGGAGTTTTGGATGCAATTTTAGTTGTGGATTTTGTCAAAATCATAGAATATCACAAGGGAGTCCAAGAAGTGAATATTTACCTCCAGAAAAATTGGTTGAAGTTTGCAAAGGACTTGAAGACAATATTGGAGTGGCATTTACATATAATGAACCTTCCATCTGGTATGAATATGTATACCAGTCATCAAAGCTATTAAAAGAGAACATTAAAGACATAAATATAGTGTTAGTAACAAATGGATATATAAATGAAGAACCTATAAAGAAACTTCTTCCTTATGTGGATGCTATGAATATAGATTTAAAATCATTTAACAACGATTATTATAGAGGAACATGTGGAGGGAACATTTCACCAGTACTTAATACTATAAGGAGGGCATCGAAAGAATGTCATGTAGAGGTAACTACACTTCTGGTAAATGGTGAAAATGATTCTGAATTTGAGGTTAAGGAAATTGCAAGTTTTATAGCTTCATTAAATAAAGACATTCCACTTCATTTATCAAGATACTTTCCTAGCTATAAAATGGGGAAGCCGGCAACAAACATTGAAGTAATGATTGAAGATAGAAAGATAGCAAAACAATATCTAAATTATGTTTATATGGGTAATGTTACTAATATGGATAACTCAACATACTGTCCAAAGTGTGGTCATAAAATTATAGTAAGAGAAGGATATCATATTAATGTTAACATTTGTAATGATTTATGCCCAAAGTGTGGTTTTAAAATAAATATTGTGTGCTAAGTCCATAGTATATAGATGATTATTAGTTATATCATCATAATAGTTAATATTGGATGAATATTGTTAATGTTTTAACGTAATATATATAATATGTGTTATAATGAGAATATAAATAAGTTTAAGGGGGAACGAAATGGATAAAATTAAACAAAATGAGATAATGAGTGAATTTGGTATACCTTGTCCTCTTCAAGATGAGTCGGATGAGAAATATGCATATAGAATGATAGAGGAAACTTGTACTTTTTTAAAAAAATATGCGCAGCTTGCTGGTAAAAAAGGATATGTATGTAATCTAACAGGTGGGGTAGACAGTTTTGTTACTAGTATGCTTATCAAAAAATCTGGGCTTGAGCTAATCAATTTATCTCTTCCTTTTGGAATTAATCCAGATATAGCGGAATTAGAAATTGAGAAGCATGTAATACAACCTGATGTATTTAGAACTTATGATATAACAGGACCTGTAAATGAATCTCTTGATCTTCTCCATAATTTGCCTTCTTCAAAAGTAGATATAGGGAATACAAAATCTAGAATAAGAATGACAGTTATATATAGAATAGCTGAAGTTTATGATGTTTTAGTTGCAGGTTGCACAAATGTTGCTGAATTAACTCTAGGAATGGTAACTAAGTTTGGTGATGATGCTGCAGATGTAAAACCACTTGCTGGGATAACAAAAGGTATAATTTATGAAATGGCTAAGATATTTAATGCTCCTAAATCTATAATTGATAAGGTATCTACAAGCGGTATGTGGGATAATAAATCAAATTTAGAAGAAGTAACAGAATTAAATCATCAAGTTTGTATGTATTTAAGAGGTGAAGAAATTTCTAATGAATATGAGGCAAAGATATTGAAGTTATACAATGTATCTAAACACAAAAGGCATTTACCTGTTTCAACAAAAGATACTTGGTGGGTAGAATAAATTTAAAAAACAAATGCATCTATTATTTAGATGCATTTGTTTTTTTTATATTCTTAATTTATTTTACTCGTAGAACAAAAACATGAGGTGTAAGTCTACCACTTTCAATTTTTATTTCTTTAAGTAATTCAAGTTGATCATTATCTAATAAAATTTCCCTAAATAATTCCTTTTCTATTGTGTACACAAATGCCATTCCGTTTGATTTAACTAGCTTCGGAATCTTAGCTATAAATGCATTATATAGGTCTGCATACTTGTTATGGGTGGTAGATTTATTATCAAAAGGCATATTTGTTATAATCTCATCATATAGAGTATAAGGAATAAATTCTAATGTATCATCAGCTATAAGTTCTATGTCTACATCAGCTAATTTAGAATTTATTGTTGCAGCTGTTATAGCGGTTCTAAATATATCAATTCCTGTTAAAGACTCGAATTGTTCTAACTTAGATCTTTCTATAAGCATTGTCCCTGCGCCGCAAAATGGATCTATAACTTTAGCATTAGGTTCTAGCCATTGCTGTATAGATTTTATTACAATAGCTGCAGTTACTGGATTTATAGATGTTGCTAGGTCATTTTTTCTATAATCAAATCTATCATCTTTAAAGGAATATAACTTAATATATACATTACAAAGATTATCTTTTTCAAGTATTCGAATTTCAACTTCATATGAGGAAGGGCTATTTCTTAAATTTCCAGAGGAGATTTCATCTAACTCTCTAGATAAATTTTTTACGAAATCAGATCTATCTCTGTTGGAGTCCGTAGTTTTAAATTCAATTCTGTATCCAAAAGGAGAATTCGATTCATTAGCGTGACAATCATTTAAAAAGCCTACAATATCTGCATTCATAATTTCAGCTGCAATTATCTTATAATCAAACAACACGTCAGAGCAATCACCTAAAGGATATAAAAGTTCATAAAAGGTCCTGCAACTATAAATCTTATCTAAATCATTTTCACATATAAGTATACCATCATTAATAAGTCTACCTTCGATTAATTTTTCATCAAGTTCAGCTAAAGTAAGCTGATATTGATAATTCATAATTGTGAGTAACATTGGTACAGGAGTATCAAATCCTTTAAATTCATGGCGTGCGGTTGGAGATAATTTATCTATTGCTCTTGTAAGTGCTAGTTTTTCTTCATTAATATGTTTATTAGTTGTAATCAGTGAGTTATTATCTTTTGAAATTTGCTCGTTATGGACTACTTCCTCAAACATTTCCTTTAGCTTTTCTGCATCAATAGCGCTGCCACAGTTACCTATTGCAAGTACATATGAATATCTTACAAATAGCTTCTCTTCGGCGTTATAGGCATTATATAAGCCTTCTAAATATGCAGGGTCTGCGAGTTCACCGATGACACCACACACATTCTTTCGAACCTTAGGATCAGGATGTGAAAGAAATGCAATGAGCTTTTCCTTTGAATTACCAATAGTTCTTTTAAACATTCCCTTTGGTTTTTCCTTTTTTAAAATATCCCTCATAACGGATAGTAATGCCCTAGGGTCATCCTCAGTTATTATTTTTGACCATAACAGTGGAATGGCATTATTATAATCAAGAGATAGTTTGTTTATTATAGCGGATCTCTGTTTATCATCTGAAGTTTTTAAATTTTCTAATAAAATTGTAATTTTATTATTTATTTCTAACTTATCATTTATATCTATCATTTGTTTCACCTCTTATGTTTAAATTTAATAACTATAATTATAGCATAGATTTTATTTTTTTTAACAAGAAATGAGTGATTCTGTGCGTTTAATGAAGAAAATGTGATATAGTATTGTTTTAGTGACTAGATGTTAAAAAAATCAAATATACTTAGGAGGATTTATTATGAATGAAACTTTGAAAAATATAAGAAATAGAAGAAGTACGAGAGCATTTTTACCAGAACAAATTAATGGTGCACACTTAACAGAGATAATAGATGCAGGCATTTATGCACCAAGTGCTAATAATCAGCAACCATGGCATTTTACCGTAATACAAAGAAAAGACATTATCGACAGATTAAGTGATGCTTTTAAAGAGATTGCAAAAGACTCTGATAATGAGTATATTAGAAGATTTTCTGATAATGAAAAGTTTCATGTATTTTATAATGCACCAACGGTAGTATTGGTATCTGGTGACATAAATAATCAATCTGCTTCAGTTGATTGTGGCGTTGCTACTGAGAATATGCTAATAGCTGCAGAATCATTAGAAATTGGTTCTTGTTGGGTTGGACTTATTGCTATTCTATTAAACAGTGAAAAAGGTAAGGCCTTCATTAAAGAACTTGAAATTCCAGAAGGATTTAAACAAATACATGCATTTTGCCTAGGGTATAAAAAAATTGAAGTAACTAATGCACCGAAAAGAAAAGAAAATAATGTAAATTATATAAAATAATAGTATGATTTACTTAGTAAAACTAATAGATATAAATTTATCTATTAGTTTTATAAAAAAAGTGTTTACAAATACATAAAACTAATATATACTAAAGAAGTTGTCTAACATGCTTCATTAGCTCAGCTGGTTAGAGCACCTGACTCTTAATCAGGGGGTCCAGGGTTCAATTCCCTGATGGAGCACCATAATATATGCAGATATCTCAAACGTTGAGATATCTGCATTTTTTCGATTTATTATGTATATAATATAATAAGAAAATGGAGGATTACTAATGAGAGGAAATATAAAGTAAACATACAGTTGTAACTTGATATCTAAATAAATAAAAAGGTGGTAGATTATGGGCTATAGCGTTACTATGGATAATCATAAAGAACATTTTAATATTCAGCTAACGAATACAAAGGGTTGTACTTATTGTAAAGAGGGCAAACAGTTATTAGATACAACAGGGGATAATAGTTGGTATATTGATGATAGTAAAAATGAAATTCGCTTGGACAAAGAAGATATATCAGTTCAAACAATTAAGATTTATTATTGTCCTATGTGTGGTAGAAAGTTAACTTAGTTATTAAGTTGAAAAATATGATTTTATGTTTTTTTGAATACTATTTCAAAAATACCAACATATAGTACAATAGTATGTTAATATCAGTTATAGAATAAAATATAAATGATAAAGGGGGAAAATTATGATTCCGTACACATTATTAATTATAGCAGCTATAGTAATAGTAGTACTAATTTTAATTATTTATGCAATAGGGGCTACAAGCATAGGATCAGATGAAGTAGGTATTGTAGAGAAATGGTGGAGTTCAGGTGGTTCAGTGCCAGCTGATGGCCTTATAGCACTTAAAGGAGAAGCAGGTTACCAACCAGAAGTACTAAGGGCTGGTATTCATTTCAAAACACCTTTCAAGTATAAGGTTAAAAAGGTGAGGCTTGTAACTATACCACAAGGACAAATAGCTTATGTATTTTCAAGGTCTGGAGAAAGTTTAGGAGAGGGTCAAACTTTAGGTAAGGTTATACCACAAAGCAAGTCATTCCAGGACGTTGTAGGATTTTTAAATAATGGTGGACAAAAAGGACCACAAAGGCAAATTCTTCGTGAGGGTACTTATGCATTTAACTTAGCACAATTTATTATAATTACGAAGGATAAAGTACATTCAATATTTACTTCAAAAGCTGAAACAGCTCAAATAGAGACAATGAGAAGTGACTTAGCTAAGGATAGTGGGTTTAATCCTGTAATTATATCAAGTTCAAAAGTTTCTGAGTCATATACTCAGCAGGATGATGGTAGTGAAATAGAAAATACCTTTAATAAAAACACAGCTAAAAGGTCAACTAACCGTGATACTATAGGTATTGTAACTATTAATGAGGGTCCAACACCTGACAATGGAGCAATTATAGCACCTATTGTTGGTGATGGTATAAATAACGAGTTCTATCACAACAATTTTCAAGAACCAGAGAAATTTTTAGCTGCAGATGGTAGAAAAGGTAAACAAATGCAAGTACTTACTGATGGAGTTTATTTCATTAATAGGATGTTTGCAACTGTTGATATAGTACCTAAAAGCATAATAGATATTGGATATGTAGGGGTAGTGGTAAGCTACTTTGGGGATAAAGGTGAAGATGTTTCTGGGAAAGGATATTCTCATGGAGAGCTTGTAGAACAAGGGAAAAAGGGTATTTGGAGAGATTCTATGATGCCAGGAAAGTATGCATTTAATACTTATGCTGGTAAAGTGGTTCCAGTTCCTACTACCAATGTAATACTTAAGTGGATTAGTGGCCAAACTGGTGTGCATAAGTTAGATGATAATTTAAAAGAAATTAGTTTGATAACTAAAGATGCTTTTGAGCCTAATTTACCACTAACCGTAGTATTTAACATTGATTATAGAAAAGCATCATCAGTTATACAAAGGTTTGGGGATATTAAAATGCTTATTGAACAATCCCTTGATCCAATGGTAGCTGGGTATTTTAAGAATATAGGACAAACAAAAACTCTTATAGAACTTGTTCAAGATAGAAGTCAGATTCAACAACAAGCAGCAGATGAAATGACGGGTAAATTTAAACTATATGATTTAGAACTACAAGAAGTATTAATTGGAACACCAGCTGCTTCTTCTAGTGATACAAGAATTGAAAAAATTCTTGCACAGTTAAGAGATAGACAAGTAGCTATGGAAGAAATTAAGACAAATGAAGCTAAACAAAAATCTGCTGAAAAGCAAAGAGAACTAAATGAAGCAGAGGCAAAAGCAATGGCGCAGTCAGCTCTTACACAATCAAGTATTGATATAGAAGTTGCTGATAATAAGGGTAAATCTGAATTAAGACTCGCAGAACAGTTAGCACTTAAAACTCAGAAACTTGCAGAAGCCGACAAATACAAGAGAACTCAAGAAGCAGATGCTGAGAGATACACAAGGGAAGCACAAGCTGCAGCCCAGGCAAAGACTATTGAACTTACCGCTGAGGCTAATGCGAAACAAGTAGAGCTTCAAGCAAAAGCAGAATCATTTAAACTTGAAACAGTTGGAAATGCAACAGCATTAAATATTAAAGCAGTTGCGGATGCTACTGCTGAGCAAGAAACAAAGGTAGGAATTGCAAAGGGAGCTGCGGCTAAGGCTTTAGTTGAGGCATATGGTGGCCCTGATTTACAAGTTAGGCAAAGTGTCATGATAGCATTTGCAGAGGCGTTAAAGATAAGTAAGTCACCACTAGTGCCACAAACTATAATAATGGGTGGAGCTGATGGAAAAACACCTAACGCAATGGAAGGTATAATGAGTATGGTACTTGCAAATATGGCAAGTGAAAAAGGTTCAATAATACCAAAAAGTATTGAGAACATTGACGTTAAAGAGGGAATCAAAACACAAAGTAAATAGTATACAAAAAAAATCCAGTAGAATAATATAAATTATTCTACTGGATTTTTTCATTATAAATACAATTATAATGATAGTTAACCCAGTTAATATACATATATAATCATATATATGTTATTATATATATAACAGCATAATTTAATCACATATTTTATAGAATTTGAAGATATAAATAATAATAGTTTTTATCTAGTAATGGAGGCAGAGAAATGGAATCAAAAAACAAACACAATACCTACAATTCTTTATTCAACTGGCGTAGTCTTAGATTAAAGCTCGTGTTTGAAGGAATAGGAGTAGGTATTATTACAGGTTTATTAATTGTACTGTATCGTTATACACTTGAAAAAGCAGGAATTTTTGTAACTTATGTTTATAAAACTATATCTATAAACCCAGTACTTATTTTGCCATGGATTTGTGCTTTAATACTTATAGGATATATTGTAGGACTAATGGTTAAACATGAACCCATGATTACTGGAAGTGGAATCCCTCAAGTGGAAGGAGTTTTACTTAGAAAACTTGATATGACCTGGTGGAGAGTTATAATTGGTAAATTTTTTGGAGGAGTTCTTTCAATAGGATCAGGTCTTTCTTTAGGAAGGGAAGGACCATCGGTTCAATTAGGTGCAGCCGTTGGTCAAGGCTTTAGTAAGGTCTTTAAAAGAATAAAGATTGAAGAAAAATATCTCATGACAAGTGGAGCTAGTGCAGGACTGTCAGCTGCATTTAATGCACCACTCGCTGGAGCATTGTTTGCATTAGAAGAGGTTCATAAAAACTTTTCACCTTTAATTTTACTGTCTGCATTATCTGCGGCATTATCAGCTGATTTTGTAGCAAGTAGCTTTTTGGGCCTAAAACCGATTTTCGTAATTAAAAATCTATCTATATTGCCACTTAAATTTTATTTTTATTTGATTATACTAGGTGTTATTGTTGGGGTTTTAGGGGTTTTATTTAATAAAATTCTTTTGAAAACCCAGGATATATATGTAGCTCAAACGTGGCTCCCAAAAGAAATGAGAATGGTAGTACCATTATTAATTTCAGTTATACTTGGAATTTTATTACCACAAGCATTAGGGGGAGGTCACGAACTAATAACCTCACTATTTACAGGAAACCCATCTTTAGCAATTTTAGTAATTCTAGTTTTTGTAAAATTCTTATTCACTATGCTAAGTTTTGGATCGGGTGCACCAGGAGGAATCTTTCTTCCACTTCTTGCTATTGGAGCCTTAATAGGAAATGTTTATGGGATAACACTTGTACATTTTGCACATTTTAATAGTATGTATATCAATAACTTTATAATACTTGCAATGGCAGGATATTTCACAGCTGTAGTTAGAGCGCCTATAACTGGAATTATTCTACTTACTGAAATGACAGGTTCTTTTAGTCAATTACTTTCTTTATCTGTTGTATCTATTGTTGCATATATTGTGGCTGATATTTTGGCATCAAAGCCTATTTATGAATCGTTACTTGAAAAATTTCTACATAATCAAGGAGAAAAGATATCCTTCGGTAATAAGAAAAACAAGGCTATACTAGAGTTTGTTGTTTGTATGGGGTCAGATTTAGATGGAAAACGAATTAAAGATGTCATATGGCCGTCTCATTGCTTATTAGTAACAGTTAAGCGAGGAGAACATGAGATACTTCCAAAAGGATCTACCGTTATTTTTCCAGGCGATTATTTGATTGTACTCACCAATGAGGATAGAGTTGCTAAAATGAATGATGCGCTTACAATAATGACGGCAAGCTGTGAGGTATTAAAATAAGGATTTTAAGGAGAAGTTATTATGGATAAAACACTAATTTCTATAGATGAAATAACATCAAGGGTTAAAGATTTAATTAAAAATAATGAAGGACCTTTTAGTGTAGTTACATGTGATATTGATAATCTAAACAATATTAATAAAATTCATGGAAATGATATAGGAGATGAAGTAATTAGTAAAGTTATTTCTATATTTAGTAATAATTTATCTGATACAGATTTAATAAATAGAAGTGGTGACGAATTTACTTTGTTACTTGTAAAAAAAGGTGCAGAGAGAAGCTTTATGGACTTAGAAGAAATAAGAAGATATTTATCAGATAATACCTTCGATTTAAAAAGTTTAACTAAAACAGAAAATATTAATATTACTCTAAGCTTTGGAGTTGCTAGTTATCCACGTGATTCTAAAAATGTTATAGATCTTCTTAGGGTTGCGGATAGCGGTCTTTTCAGAGCTAAAAAAGAGGGGAGAAACAGAATTTGTTTATCAGAGGCAGAAAGCATGGTACTGAAATCAAGTTATTTTACAAAGACCCAACTTGATAGGTTATCAGAACTTTCTAAGTCAAATGATAAAACCGAAGCATTTCTTTTAAGAGAAGCATTGGATGGCTTATTTAAAAAATATAACAAATAAACTTTTTTTCTAAGGAGGGAAACTCTTATTTGAGTTTCCTATTTTTGTTTTTGATCTTTAAAAGAAATTAAAAAATTTATCAGTATATACTCTTATAGGATATAAAATACAAAAAAAAATAATTGTGATTGTTGTAATATTGCGAAAATTATTATAAAATGTAGTTGAGATAAAATAATAATGTGCCTAGGGGGAAGAATGATGAGTTCACAAATTGATTTTAGTAAATTAGATAATATACTCCAAAATCATGAAAATAAACCTAGTAATATTATTGCAATATTACAAGACACGCAGGAAATATATAGGTATTTACCTAAAGAGGTATTTGCATATTTTTCAGAAAAGCTTGGAATGAGTATGGCCAAAATATATGGTGTGGCAACTTTTTATGATAACTTCTCTTTAGAACCAAAAGGTACGTATGTTATAAAAATATGTGATGGCACAGCATGTCATGTAAGAAAGTCTGTTCCTATTTTAGACAAAATGCGAGCAGAGCTAGGATTGTCAGAAAAGAAGACTACAACGGATGATTTGAGGTTTACAGTGGAAACGGTTTCTTGTCTTGGCGCTTGTGGGCTTGCACCTGCTATAACTATTAATGATAAAGTACATGGTGCTATGACTCCACAAAAAGCAATGGAACTTTTAAACGCACTTAAGGAGGAAAAATAATATGCTTCTTAGTAGAAATGATTTAATTAGTATCAGAAATGAATATGCTGATAGTTTTAATAGGCAACATAAAAAAATCCTTATATGTGCAGGTACTGGTTGTATTGCAGGTGGTGCACTTGAAATTTATGATGAATTTGTAAAGCTTATGAAGGATAAAGGGATAGATTGTGAGTTAGGTCTCCAAAAGGAACCACATGACGAATCAGTTGGAATTAAAAAGAGTGGATGTCATGGATTTTGCGAAATGGGACCGCTTGTAAGGATTGAGCCATGGGGATATTTATATATAAAAGTAAAACGAGAGGATTGCGCCGAAATACTCGAAAAAACTATTCTTAACAATGAGTGTGTTGAGAGGCTTGCATACACTAAAAACGGGAAAATATATAAAAAGCAAGAGGAAATTCCTTTTTATAAGAGTCAAACAAGACTAGCACTTGAACATTGTGGACATATTGATGCAACTTCTATAGAAGAATATCTTGCTATAGGAGGATATACAGCACTTGAGAAAGCTTTATTTGATATGGATGAAGAAAGTATCATTAAAGAAATAGAAGAATCTAATTTAAGAGGACGTGGAGGCGGCGGATTTCCTACAGGCCGTAAGTGGTCACAGGTGAAAAAACAGAAAACCGATATAAAATATATTGTATGTAATGGTGATGAGGGTGATCCAGGCGCGTTTATGGATAGAAGTCTTATGGAGGGAGATCCACATAGAGTACTTGAAGGTATGATGATTGCGGCTATCGCGTGTGGGTCTCATGAAGGATATATTTATGTACGGGCTGAGTATCCTCTTGCTGTAAATAGACTTAAAAATGCTATTAGTCAAGCAAGAAGTTATGGTATCTTAGGTGATAATATTCTTGGTACAAGCTTTAGTTTTGATATTAAAATAAACAAAGGGGCAGGTGCTTTCGTTTGTGGTGAGGGTAGTGCACTTACGGCTTCAATTGAAGGAAAAAGAGGAATGCCAAGAGTAAAACCACCAAGAACAGTTGAGCAAGGACTTTTTGCTAAACCAACAGTACTTAATAATGTAGAAACATTTGCTAATGTTCCTTTAATTATTAATAAAGGTGCAAGATGGTATAAATCTATAGGACCTGAAAACAGTCCTGGTACAAAGGCTTTTGCTTTAACTGGAAACATAGAAAACACAGGACTTATTGAAGTTCCAATGGGATCGACGTTAAGAGAAATAATATTTGGAATAGGTGGAGGAATTAAGGGTGGCAAGAAATTTAAGGCTGTCCAGATAGGTGGCCCATCAGGGGGATGCCTTATAACGTCAGATCTCGATTTAAGGCTTGATTTTGATTCATTAAAAAAAGTTGGGGCAATGATAGGCTCAGGTGGACTTGTGGTTATGGATGAGGATACATGCATGGTTGAGGTTGCAAAATTTTTTATGACATTCACTCAAAATGAATCTTGTGGAAAATGTATTCCTTGCCGTGAGGGTACTAAAAGAATGCTTGAAGTTCTTCAGGGAATTACTTCGGGCAAGGGCAAACCATCAGATATCGACATGTTACTCGAACTTGCAGATACCATATCACAAACAGCATTATGTGGTCTTGGAAAAACAGCTGCATTACCAGTTGTTAGTACTATTAAAAATTTTAGATCTGAGTATGAAACACACATAAATCAAAAGAAATGTCCATCAAAAACTTGTGTTGGGCTTAAGACTATATTTATTGATAAAGAACTTTGCAGGGGTTGCTCGAAGTGCTCAAGGATTTGCCCAGTTAATGCGATTTCAGGCAAAATAAAGTCAACATATACAATTGACAAAGATAAGTGCATTAAGTGTGGTGCCTGTGTTGAAGCTTGCACATTTAAAGCTATAAAGGAGGATTAAGATAATGACTGGTCAATTTATGCTTATAGACGATATTCCTGTAGAGATAAATGGAGAAAAAAACATTCTTGAGTTAGTTAGGAAAGCAGGCATTGATTTGCCCACCTTATGTTATTATTCAGAGCTTTCAGTGTATGGTGCCTGTCGTATGTGCATGGTAGAAAACAAATGGGGAGGAATGGAAGCGGCCTGCTCTACTCCCCCAAAGGCTAATATGGAGATTTATACAAATACACCGAAGCTCCGTAAATATAAAAAAATGATACTTGAATTACTATTAGCTGCGCATTGTAGGGATTGTACTACATGTGAGAAAAGCGGTCAGTGCAAATTGCAAGAACTTGCTAAACAGTTTGGAATAACAAAAGTAAGATTCAGTAACACTTCTGTGAAGAGCAAAATAGATGACTCTTCAGTATGCATAGTGCGCGATAAAAGTAAGTGTATTTTATGTGGTGATTGTGTACGTATGTGTGAGGAAGTGCAAAATGTTGGAGCTATTGATTTTGTTAATAGAGGTTCGAAAATGACTGTAGGAACGGCTTTTGATGTACCACTTGCCGATACCAATTGCGTTGGGTGCGGACAGTGCGCAGCAGTGTGTCCTACTGGCGCAATTATTGTGAAAAATGATACGCAAAGGCTTTGGAAAGATATTAGTGATATAGAAACATTAGTCGTGGTTCAGATTGCACCTGCAGTACGTGTAGGAATTAGTGAGGAATTAGGCATAAAAAATGATGCAAATGTTATGGGCAAAATTGTAAGCAGTCTTAGGAAAATGGGCGTTGATGAAGTTTTTGACACGTCGACAGGAGCTGATCTTACAGTACTTGAGGAGACAAAAGAATTCATTTCAAGAATTCAGAATGATGAAAAATTACCATTATTTACATCGTGCTGTCCTGCTTGGGTAAATTATGTTGAAAATAATTACCCTAGTTTAATTAAAAATATTTCTACATGTCGTTCACCTATGCAGATGTTTGCATCTGTAATTAAAGAGCAATATAAGGAATCTAATAAAAGAATTGTCCATGTGGCAATAATGCCTTGCACAGCAAAAAAATTTGAATCACAAAGAGATGAATTTATAGAGAATGGGGCTAATAATGTAGATTATGTAATAACTACGCAAGAGCTTATTAAAATGATAAAAGAGTCAGGTATTGTTTTTTCTGAGGTATTGCCTGAAGCAGTTGATATGCCATTTGGTGTCAGTAGTGGAGCTGGTGTTATATTTGGAGTAACAGGTGGGGTAACTGAGGCTGTTATACGCCGCGTAATAGAGGATAAATCACCTTCTGCATTACGTGCTATTGCTTTCGCTAGAGTAAGGGGGATGGAGGGAGTTAAAGAAACAAGTATTACAGTTGGTGGACGTTTAATAAATGTAGCTGTTGTAAGTGGACTTAAAAATGCTGATGAACTTGTGAAAAAAATACAGGCAGGCGAGGCTCAATATGATTTTGTTGAAGTTATGGCGTGTCCTGGCGGATGTATTGGTGGTGCAGGACAACCATTTGTAAAATCAAAGGGAAAATTAAAACGTGGTGCTTTATTATATGAAGCAGACAGAATGAATGTTATAAGGCGATCAGAGGAAAATCCTCTGATGGATACATTGTATAAAGGTTTGTTAAAAGATAAGGTTCACAAGTTATTACATGTAGAATACAAATAAAAAACAAATCCATCAGAATAGATAATGTTCTGGTGGATTTGTTTTATAACCACTTCATGAGGAAAGAATAAATTGTACTTTAGATCCAACTAAGCGATAAAGTTTTGTATTGAAAGAAAAGCCTTAATGTCTATTTTCTTATCAGAATCAATTAAAATTTTAGCTTCTGCCTTGGATAAAAGTATAACCTCAATATCTTCATCAGGTTCTAGATAATCTTTGGAGACTTTACCTTGGCAAGTACAATACACGAGTGCAGCGGATTCATCTGTCATACCGGTTGAAATGTAAGCCTGTGATTTTGTCTTAGAATAATCAATTTGGATCAAATCAAGTCCGGTTTCTTCCTTTAGTTCTCGAGCAACAGTAGTTTTAAAATCCTCACCAGGATCAATAAGCCCAGCAGGAATTTCATAAACATAATCATTAAGAGGGACTCTAAATTGTTTTATAATTACTAACTTATTTTCAAGGGTGTGAGTTGCTATTATTATTACGGCATCTATAGCGCACTCTGCTTTATTAAAATAGATATTTTTTAATGTATCTATGTTTTTTCTAGAAGCTATTGACCAATTTTTGCATTCCCCGTTTTTGTTAATATATTCTGCATCGTAGAGTTTTAAATATTGTGTATCTGCTAGTGTTGTAATATTTTTCATACTCATTATTTCATATCCTATCATATTTTATTTTATGAATAAGTATCTATATAAAAAAGATTCAAAAGTGACTTCTTAGATTTTATTAATGTTAAGTTCTTATTTATATGTATACATAAATTAATAGTAGCACTTTAAAATGGAAATAACAATGGAACAAAAATGAGAAATGATGCTATAAAAGTGAAATTGTTTATTTAATGGTTTTAATAATTAATAGAAAATAAAATGGAGATTTGTTATAATATTTACGGAAAATAAAATTATAATGAATAATATAAAAGTATATATAAAAGTTATGGAGGTAAAATAATATGTTTTATTTTGTTGGAGATGTAGAAGAAAATGTAATGAATGTAAATAACATTTACGAGGTGCCATTTTTAGAGGAAGCTATATATAATATGTCATTAGAAAAAATGATTAATGAATATGAAAACATAAAAAAGTGGTTCATGATTAATAAGATGGCTAATAATTTTAAAAGCAAGGGTGTTGCCGGGGAAGAATTGGAGTTTTTTCTTATAGATTATATACCTTATGCAGAGATTGATTATACTCATGATGTTCTAAATAATAGAATCAAACAAAAAATGGGGTTACAATTTAAAGAATATGAGTACTTATTAAAATTAAAATTAAGTGGGACATGCTCTAGAATTTTGTTCAATATTAAGGTGGAAAATATTTTAAAAGAATGGAGTTAGATTAAAGAATTTATATTTGCAATCAATACAAATTGTTGAATATTATTACATATAAAAAAATAAATAAAAAATATGCTAATATCCTACTGATGTAGTTAGTATATTTTTTATTTATCTTATGAAGCATAGGTAAATAATACCACTCACCTTGCTAAATGTGGTATTATTAGTTTTATAAGGCTTTCAATTACTTTGATTTCTTTTTCTGAACATTTATCAATTAATGAATGTAACGCATCATTATTAGCATTGACATTTAACTGTTCAAAAATTAAGTAATCTATCGAAACATGTAAACATTCAGTAATGTTTATTAATGTGTTAATGCTCATTCGTCTTTCTCCTCTTTCAATTTGCCCTAGAAAGTATGGTGAAAGGTTTAAGAGCTCCGATAATTTTTCCCTTGTCATATCAAACTTTTCTCGTTCAATCCTTATTCTAGTTCCAACTTTTACATAATTAATTTCATTTTGCACATTATTCACCCTTCATAATTCTACAAATTACTTAATAATTTAACATTACATGAAAACCTACAATATATAAATAAGCACACTGCCTACAAATTATGTTTTATGTTATTATGAATTATTGTTAATAAGAAACTAATTAAATGTACTTTCATCTATAATAATATGTGTAAAAAAAATGTTATTATTCTAAAATATTTAATTATAAGAATAAAGTTTATTTTAAAGTATACGATAATAAACATATAGAAAAAATTTATTTAAAATGGGTGATAGTCATGGCATTATCTTCAGATATTATTTTTAATAACATGTTGAACCAATATAAATTACAAACAAAAACAAAAACAAATACTAATAATATAAGTTCGGATACAAGCACAAGTAGTGTTAATCAGGAAATAGAAAATCAGAAAATCATGTTTCAGACAATGCTTATTCAAATGATGGATAGTTCGGGAACTTCGATGATGACACAACTAATGTCTAGTGCTATATCAAATCAAAATTCTTATAGCGTAAATGATTCATTAAATTCACTGAGTGATTTTAATGCTAAAATGAGAGATGCCTCCAAATCATTATCAAATGATTCTAATTCTAATGGATTGGGGTTTACATCGGCTAAATATGAATCTAATCTTAATCCAGCAGCAATAAGCAATACATTAGGTGATTATGGCGGAAAATCTTATGGAGCATGGCAATTTTCATCGAAGACTGGTTCTTTAGATTCATTTATAAGTTCACTAAAAATAAAAGATAAAGAAATTTATTCAAGGTTAACAGAAGCAAAAGCCAAAGATGGTAATGAATTTGGGAAAAACTTTGATGAAACGTGGACAAGTATTGCATTATCTAATAAAGATAAATTTTTAAAATTGCAGCAAAACAGTATAAAAGGAAATTATTACGATGTAGCAGCATCAGAATTAAAGCAAAAGTATGGTTTTGATATAAGCAAGAAAAGTGATGCTTTAAAAGAAAGTCTACTGTCTACAGTGGTTCAACATGGTGTTACAGGTACTTTATCAGTGTTCTCAAAACTTAATTTGAAAAATAGTGATAAGAATATTATAAATGATTTATATAACGAGCGCCAAAAGGTTGATGTTTATTTTAGAGATAGTTCACAAGCTGTAAAGCAAAGTGTATACAATAGATTTACAAGAGAAAAGCAGGATATGCTAAATATGTTAAATGCATAATTTACTTAATAAGTTTTGAGTGAGTAAAAATATAAGGAAATCTAGTAGATGTTAAGATCTGCTAGATTTTTTTGTTCTATAAAATTATTCGAAAAAATATCTATAAAAACAAATCAAAAAAACCTATCAATATCAATAATATAGTATATATACTAATTATTGTCTCGAATATAAAAATACAAATAAAACATACTATTTATAACATTAGAATCGTTTTATTAAGATTTTATATTGAGGGGGAACAAAATGAGAATAAAAAAATTTACGAAAAAAATATCTATATTGCTTGCAACAGCATTATTTATCAATATATTTAGTAATGTTCTAGGGATACATGGCGCTCGATTTGCACAAGTCATGCCAGGAGCACAAACCGCATTAGGAGCACAAATTGTACAAGATGCACTGGGGCCACAGTTAAAGATTGGTAATACTAAGCCTATTATTAGTGAGAAGAGAGAAATCGAAGTTGGTGATAATATATCGGGTTTTATTCTTGAATCTAAAAAATGGCTTTCAGATATACAGTCTACTTCTATGACATTTAAGCATAATAAAAGTGGAGCTAAATTAATTTATTTACAAAATGAAGATGAAAATAAGGTATTCTCCATAAGCTTTAGAACACCAGTTAATGATAATACTGGCGTTAATCACATTATTGAACATTCGGTTTTATGTGGTTCAAAGGATTATCCCGTTAAAGATCCATTTTTAATTATGACTAAGCAATCACTAAGTACATTTTTAAATGCTTTTACAGGTCCGGATTTTACAATGTATCCAGTAGCTAGTAAGAATGAAAAAGATTTTAATAATTTAATGAGTGTATATCTAGATGCAGTGTTTTCTCCTAATATAACTAGGGATCCTAAAATACTTAAACAAGAAGGATGGCATTATGAGGTTAATAGCAAGACTGGTGATCTAAATTATAATGGAATTGTATATAATGAGATGAAAGGTAATTATTCTTCACCACAGGTATTATTATCAAATACTATTAATCAATCGCTTTTTAATCATAATTCATACAAATTTGAATCAGGTGGTAATCCGGATAATATACCTGATTTAACTTATGAAAAATTTATAAAGACTTATAAAAAATATTATGTTCCATCAAACAGCTCTATATATTTATATGGAAAATTAGATATTTATAATTCATTAAAATTTATGAATGATAAGTATCTTAGTAAAGCAAAAAAGGTAAATGTAGATAGTGAAATTAAATTAGAAAATAAATATGAAAAAAAAGTTGAAAAAACAGCATTATATCCAGTAGCGAAGAGTGCAAGTACATCAAATATGACTTATTTATCAGCTAACTATGTGATTGACAAAACCCCGAGTGCACAGGATATCTTAGGATTTCAAATACTGCAAGAAATACTTTTAAATACTAAATCATCCTCTCTTAGGAAAACACTGCACGATAACGGCATTGGAGCAAATGTTTATGCAAGTTTTAATCCATCAACACTGCAACCAACTTTCAGTATAATTGCCACTAATGCAAATGAATCACAAAAGTATCAATTTAAAAATTTAGTGGATGATGCATTAAAGCAAGTTGTGAAAGATGGTTTTGATAAAGAAACTGTAAATTCGGTATTAAGTGCTTTAGAATTAAGTTTGCGCACTCAAAATTCAGATGCAAATAGAGGAATGAATTACATGTTAACTGCTTTAAATTCCTGGAATTATGATATTAATCCAACAGAGTATTTGGAAATTACACCTTCTCTAAAAAAAATAAAAGCCCAATTATCAGATAAGTATTTTGAAAAACTAGTACAAAAATATTTATTAGATAATGAACATAATTCATTGGTTGTGTTAAAGCCATCAAATGGATTAAATGAGATCAAAGAAGAAGCGCTAAAGAAGAAGTTAGCTGCCTACAAAAAATCACTATCACAAACTCAATTGACATCAATTAAAAAAGATACAGATGAATTAAAAAAGTGGCAGGGGACAGCGGATTCAAAAGAAAATTTATCAAAACTACCAACGCTGACCCGCAGAGATATAAAACTAAAAGAAGAAGAAATTCCAACAATAGAAAAAATAGAGCAAGGTACAAAAGTATTAAGCCATCCAATGTTTACTAATGGCATAACTTATTATAATTTATATTTTGATAGCTCAAATGTGCCTCAAAATAAGGTGTTATATTTAAAATTACTCGCTAGTATTTTAGGAAATGTTAATACGCAAAAATATAATCCTATGCAGATATCAAATAGAATGATGAAGTATACTGGTGGCATGGTCTTTAATTCAACAGCATTTAAGAGTAATACTAATAGTAATGAATATGTCCCCAAAATTAGTATTTGTGCAAACTCGCTTAATAGTACATTACCAGAAGCTTTGGATCTATTAGGTGAGATAATGAATCATAGTGTGTTTAATGATAAGTTACGCATGAAAGCTTTAATTAAAACATTGAGAGTAAATTATGAGTCGATGTTTGTTAATCAAGGGAACACTTTGGCAATAAACCGTACATTGTCTTATTTATCTAATAGTGGTAAATATAAAGATTTGAATAGTATTCCATATTATGATCTTATTTGTGATTTAGATGATAACTATGAATCAAGGTTTGATGAAATGGTAACAAATTTAAGTGAAGTTAGTAATATTGTATTTAATAAGAAAGGATTAGTTGTAAGTTACACAGGAGACGAGAAGAATTATGAAAAATTCATTTATAATTTTAATAAATTTAAAGAAACAATTAATGATAAGAAATTTACTAAGCAAATCTACAAATTCGATTTTTCAAGTAAAAATGAAGCCTTTGTAATTCCGTCTCAAGTTCAATATGTGGTTAAGGCTGGAAATTTTACAAAGTCAGGGTATACCTATAATGGACATATGAAGGTTCTTGAAAATATTTTAAATAGTGATTATTTATGGAAGGAACTTAGAGTAAAAGGTGGCGCTTATGGTGGTTCCATGAATTTCACGAAAGATGAGGTATTGTTTTATTCTTATCGTGACCCAAACTTAAAGGAGACATTAGATACCTTTGATGGGGTAGTAAAATTTTTAAAAGAATTTAGTGCAGATGATAAGGAAATGACTAATTATATAATAGGAACTATAGGAAATATGGATTATTTGAAAGGTCCTTATGCTAAAGGCATATTAGGTGATAATATGTATTTCTCAGGGACTACTCAAAAGGATATTCAAAAAATACGTGATGAGGTTTTAGCAACGACGGCCAGCGATATAAGAGATTTAGCTGGTCTTCTAGATGTAGTAATAAAACAGAATTTACATTGCGTTGTAGGAAGTGAAACTAAAATAAATAGTAACAAAAACATATTTGATAAAATCATAGTTCCTATTAAAAAACCTAAGTAGTCCTTTAGAAAAGAACATATAATGAAATTTTATGTTCTTTTCGAATTTATGTTATAATTAGAGGATTATAAAATTTATTTAGGGAGAAAATATGTTGAATGAAGATATGATATTACAAATATTCAATGAAGGAACAAGTGGTAAAAATGGAGCTAAAGGGCAAAGAGTCCTTAGTAATGATTTAGTTTCTTCTATAGATATTACAAATGAAGATAAACTAATATGTATTGATGGTAATGTGATTTCAGAGAAACTTTTTAATGAATATCACACAAAAATCGAAATGGATGCAGGCCGAAGAAGTATATTTTCTACTTTCTGTAGCTGTGCTGATTTTGAAAATAATGAGTTTAAAAAAGAAAATTATTGTTGTAAACATTTAGTTGCAACATTTTATAAAGCATTAGATGATTTAGCAAGGCACCCTCTTTTAAGAGAAGATGATGTAGAGAAACCAAGTATATATAAGAGTAAAAGCAATATATTATCTATGCTTTTAGGGGATGAAAAACAAAAGGATGAAACTAAAATAGAAGTCTATATAAATAAAAATCAGTGGACCAGTGACCTTACAGCGGAATTTAAGATAGGGTTAAATTCTATGACTTCAAGTAATCTTTATGTTTTAAAGGACATTAACCATTTTATATTAGCATGTTATAATAATATTCCTATAAGCTATAGTAAAAATTTCACATTTAATGTTAAAAATCAGAAATTAAGTACTAAGGATAAAAGGCTTATTGATTTTATTGAAATGGTAAAGACTATCGAGGGAGAACAAAGAAATACACGTAGAAGTGAAGAAAGATATGTAGATGGAAAAAACATAAAAATACCTCAGTACTTAACAAGAGAATTTTTTGAAGTTATAACTAAGCATAGGGTTTATTTAAATGATGGTTTTTTTTATAGACCTGTTGATACAGAAATTTTATATGAATCTCCTCCATTAGATTTTGATTTAAAATTAATTAAAGATACTTATGTACTAAAGTCATCAAGTGGAATGCCAGTTCCTTTAGGATCCAAAAATGATGTTTTTTTGTATGGAAGCATTATATATCTTCCAGATTATGAATTTTGTTATAAAATAAATCCATATCTACAAATTTTTAATGAGGCAAAGGTTGTAACTATGGAGAGTGCTCAGGAGGAGACCATATTAAGACGGTTAATTCCAAATTTAAATTCTTTATCACCGAGTGTTGTTTTATCGAAGGCTATTAAAGATAAAATAATAATGGCCAAATGTCAAATTAGTTTCTATTTTGATCAGGTAGGAAAAGATATTACCCTAACATTAAGGGTTAAGTATGGAACATTTGAGTTTAATATTTTTGAGGATTGTGATGAAAAGATTATATATAGGGATTCTAAAAAAGAGACTCAGGTTATAACTGCTTTAAAGAACTTGGGATTTGAGGAAATAAAGAACAAATTTTATTTCTTAAAAGGAGAAGACTATATATTCAAATTTTTCAAGAGCGATATAGGTGTACTTCAAGAAATGGGGGAAGTATATTATTCTCAAAATTTTAAGGGTATAAAATCATTAGGGACCAAAGCAATAAGTGGAAATATTAAAAGTGGAAAATATAATTACTTCGAAATGGATTTTAAAATAGGCGATATAGAGCCAAAAGAAACTACTAATATATTACGTGCATTTAGAAATAACATCAAATACTATAAGCTTAAAAATGGTGAGTATCTTGATTTGGAGGAGTTAGAACTTAATAAATTCTTAAAGCTGTTAGATGTTATTACGCCACCTAACAGCTTTGATAATCATATTGAAATATCAAAAGGCAAAGGTGCTTTTTTAGATAGTTATTTAGAAGATAATAATATTAGGTATATAAAAGGTAAAAAAGAGTTAGAAGAAGTACATGATAAACTTAAGAATATTGAAAAACTAAATTTCAAAGAGCCAGATGATTTAAAAGGTACATTAAGGAAATATCAAAAAATCGGATACAATTGGTTTAAAACATTAGATTATTTAGGATTTGGTGGAATACTCGGAGATGAAATGGGTCTTGGTAAAACTATTCAAGCGATTGCTTTTATATTATCAAGTAAGGGAAGTAAGAGCTTAATTGTAGCACCTACCTCACTTATATATAATTGGATTAGTGAGTTTGAAAAATTTGCACCTACATTAAAGGTAGCTGCAATTAGTGGACCTAAGGATGAGAGAGTCGAGATAATAAAAAATATAGAAAAATTTGATGTAATTATAACCACATATAATTTATTAAAAAGGGATTTGGAAAACTACGCGCCATTAAAGTTCGATTATTGCATAATAGATGAAGCACAAAATATTAAGAATCCACATTCTCAAAATGCGATAGCAATTAAGGAAATAGTGGCAAAGACAAAATTTGCACTATCGGGTACGCCAATAGAAAATTCAGTTATGGATTTGTGGTCTATATTTGATTTTATAATGCCAGGATACTTATACGATGAAAAAATGTTTAGTGTAAGATATCATAAGAAACTTAAAGCAAATCCAGAGGTACTAGAGGATTTAAATAGGCTTATAAAACCTTTTATTTTAAGAAGGCGAAAAAAAGATGTTTTGAAGGAATTACCTGATAAAATAGAAAAGACATTAATGGTTAATTTAGAGCATCAGCAGAAAAAAGTCTATAAGACCTATGCAAATCATGCAATGGAGCTTATTAAAAACAAGGTAAAAAACGATGAGTTTAAAAATAGTAAAATAGAGATACTCTCGTATATTACAAAGTTAAGACAACTATGTTTAGATCCTGCTGTATTATTAAATGATTATAGTGGAGGTAGCGCAAAAATAGAAGCTCTTGTAGAACATCTTCATAAGTGTGTAGATGAGCAGCATAAAGTACTTGTGTTTTCTCAATTTACATCTGTACTTAAGAATATACAAAAGAGGCTTATAGTTGAGGGAATTACTTTTAGCTATTTAGATGGCTCTGTTCCGTCTAAAAAGAGAATGGATTTGGTAGAAACTTTTAATGAAGGAGAAGATCCTGTGTTCTTAATAAGCTTAAAGGCTGGAGGAACGGGACTAAATTTAACTTCAGCAGATGTAGTAATTCATTTTGATCCTTGGTGGAACCCAGCTGTGGAAGAACAAGCTACTGATAGAGCTCATAGAATAGGACAAAAAAATGTGGTGAGTGTTATAAAGATTATAGCCAAAGGGACAATTGAGGAAAAAATTCTGTTACTTCAAGAAGAAAAGAAAAAACTCATATCAGAGCTTATGGGAGATGAGATGGCTAGCGGTGAAGGGTTTGCAACGCTAAGTGATGATGAAATATATAGTTTATTTGAGATGAAGGAGTAAATATAAATATATTGTATAATGAAATAAAATAATGCTCACAATAAACTGAGGTGAGATTATGGTTGTAAACAATGATGTAAAAGAAATGAACAAATTTTTAAAGGGAATTCATATGGGTGGTGCTACTTTTAAAGATTATCTGGATAAAGCTAAGGATCCAGAGCTTAAAAAGGAACTGGTTCAAATTATAGAATCATTTAAAAGACATGAAGAGGCAATTACTAATAGAATAGAAAAGCTAGGTTCCAATGCAACAGATACTCTTGGAATAATTGGTACTATGGCAGAGTTTGTTGAGAAAATTAAGCTCGTACCTGTAAGCAATGATGTAGAAGTTTGTAAACACGTCGAGGCTGCAATGAAAATGGGGATTAAGCAGGGGAATAAGTTTATAGAGCAGAATAAGGATTTAGATAGTAGCTTAATGAGTGAAGTAAAAGCTATTGTATCTGACTATGATATACATTTAAGAAAAGTACAAGATTCAATGAGCATATGTAAATAACAAATTGCTCCTACTTATTAAGTAGGAGCAATTTGTTATTTAACGACATTTCAGAAGGAAAGTTTCTCGCGTCTATAAGTGGAGTTACATACCCTAATAAATAAAAAACTTCAGTAGGTGTATAAATATCCTTCTGAAGTCGTTAATGTTGCAGCTCCGAAGGAGATGATTTAATCTCTAAATACATATTTTTCAATACGGTATAATGGCATTTATACCATTCATTTTTAGGTTCTATTTCATATGCTTTTTCTGCAAATAATAAAGCACTTACGCTATTTTCCATAACTACGCACACTTCGGAAGCCCCAAAATAGGCAATACTCTTAGTGTTGTCAAGGTATATGGCCCTATTATACAGTTTAAGGGCCTCTTCTTTATTGGATAGTGAGAGTAGCACACTGGCTTTACCACATAGAGCATCGTAAAAATCAGGGCTTAATTTAAGGCAAATATTAAAGCAGTCTAATGCTTCTTTTAAACTATTGAGAATAGCTAAGAACTCTCCTTTTTTTAAATAGATGAGAGCATTTTGATTATCGTCTTCAAGAAGTTTTTCACAATAGTAAACGCATTTATCAAAGTCTCCTGTTAAATCGTTTATATCAATTAATTTCCAGTAAGCGTTTGGGTCACTCGGAACTAATTTAAGATATTCTTTTATACATTTTTCAGCCTCATCAGCTTCATATAGTTCTAGAAAAGCGTCAGCTTTAACAAAATACGCTAGAGAATATTTATTATTTAGTAAAATTGCCTTATTATAATTTCTAAATGATTTATCAATCTCTCCATCATTAAATAGACCTTTGCCTTTTTCTATATATTGTTTAACTAAAGTTTCATCACTTATTAATTTAATAATACTTTTCATTAAAATGCTCCTTTCAATTGTAATATCACATTATAATTATTGACACAAAATAAAACAGTATACATAAACAGTGTTCATCTATTAATAAAATAAAATATTTTAAAACAGAAAAGTCCAGTAGAATAAATTATTCTACTGGACTTTGTACTAAACTTATTTATAGACATTATCTTAAAATCCATTTTTATTTACTTTATTACTTCGTTCATATTGTACAGGCCACTCGATATTATCCCCTAATTGATTGGCCGCTGCAAATGCCCAATAAGGATTTCTTAAAAGTTCTCTTCCTAAATACACCAAATCTGATCTTTTATTGTTTAATATTTCTTCTGCCATTAAAGGGGAAGTGATAAGGCCACCAGCTATAGTTGGAATATTGCATTGTTTTCTAATTATTTCAGAATAACAAATTTGATATCCCGGGTAGGTAGATATTTTTGCAGGTACAGTTCCACCGGAACTAACATTTACTATATCTATGCTCATAGCTTTTATGAGATTTATAAGTGAGGATGTTTCCTCTGCACTGTTTCCGCCTTTTGCATAGTCAACAGCCGATACTCTTAATTGTAATGGTTTAGTTTCGGGCCAAACTGTTTTTACAGCCTGTATAATTTCCTTTAAGAATCTTACCCTATTTTCCTTTGTACCTCCGTATTCATCTTTTCTTTTATTGGTAAGGGGTGATAAAAATTCACCTATTAAATACCCATGCGCACCATGTAATTCTAATAAATCAAAACCGGCAGTTAATGCTCTTTTGGCAGCAGATTTAAATAAATCTATAGTATTAACAATATCTTCTTTTGTCATTTCAACTGGAAGCCTATAATCACCATTAAAAGCTATGGGACTTGGGGCTATAATTGGATAGGAAAGAGTTTCGGATTTTCTTCCAGCATGATTAATTTGAATACCTATTTTTGATCCGTATTTATGACATTCGTCAACTATATTTGAAAGGTTTTTGATATGTTCATCAGACCATATACCTAAATCATTGTCAGTTATACGACCGCCAGGCTCAATTCCTGTTGACTCTAAAATGATAAGACCAACTCCACCAATAGCCCTAGTTGAGTAATGTATAAAATGCCAGTTATTTGCAAAACCATCCTTGTCGTTACAAGAATCCATGCACATTGGAGCCATAACTATTCTGTTTTTTAAATCCATATCTTTTATTTTAAAATTACTAAATAATTTTGACATCATTAATCGCCTCTTTCGTTATATTCTAAATATATTATTTGTAAACTTAAAGTGAAATAGCAGCTAGTTATTGACTATTTGTCATAAGTATATCATTATATAAAAAATAGTAAAGTATGTGCTTTACTATTTGAATAATTGTAAAAAAGAAATGCATTTTTATAAAATACTTTTTATTATAATTAATGTCTGTTATAATTAAATGGTTTGTATAAATAGGTTTATATAAATAAAATGTATAAAAAAACAATAAAAATAATTTTGAAATAGAAAGGTAAATAAAAATGATAAAGTTTAAAAAATTAGGGCTTAACGATGATATTTTAAGTGCGATAAAAATTCAAGGAATAACCGAGCCAACTCCTATTCAAGAGAAGAGTATTCAATTAATAAAGGATGGCAAGGATATTATAGCAGAGGCACAAACAGGAACGGGAAAGACACTTGCATTTTTGCTTCCAATGTTTGATAATATGTCAGCAGATATTGATACAATACAAGGATTAATAGTTACACCTACAAGGGAACTTGCTATTCAGATAACTGAGGAAGCGAAGAAAATTGCCGGGGCTAAAAATTTAAATATTTTAGCAGCTTACGGTGGTAAGGATATTGGTGCGCAACTCAAAAAACTAAAGGGAAATATTCATCTTGTCATTGCAACACCAGGAAGGTTACTCGATCATCTTAGACGTGGTACTGTGAATCTTGATAAAATTAGGACAGTAGTGCTAGATGAGGCAGATCAAATGCTTCTTATGGGGTTTAAAAATGACATTGAGAACATTTTAATGGCGACGCCTAAAAATAGGCAGACTTTATGTTTCTCAGCAACTATGAGCTCAGATGTGAAAAAAATGGCATATAAGTATATGAATGATCCTATAGAAGTAATTATTAAAAAAGAAGAGGCGACGCTTAAGAATATTAAGCAATTTTTAATAGAGACTACAGACAGAAAAAAACAAGAAGATTTATGTAAGGTAATAGACGCGGATAATCCTTTTATGGCTATCATATTTTGTAGAACGAAAAGAAGAGTTGATGATCTTGAGGTAGCTCTTTATAAAAAAGGATATAATTGTAAAAAGCTTCATTCTGATATAACACAAGCAAAGAGAGAAAAAATAATGAGAGACTTTAAAAAATGCGATATACAATATTTGATTGCCACAGATGTTGCGGCTAGAGGCCTTGATATAAATGGAGTAGATCATGTGTATAATTACGACATGCCAGAAACTGCTGAGAGTTATATTCACCGTATTGGTAGAACTGGTAGAGCTGGCGAGGATGGATATACATATTTATTTTCAGCACCGAAAGACAAATTTCTTTTAGATGCAATAGAAAGAAAATTGAAAAGTCCAATTCCTAGAAAAATATTGTAGTATGTAATTAAAGGGTTTAATAGAACACCTAAAGCTGATTTTAATAATTAACTTTAGGTGTTCTATTTAAGTTATAATTTTTAATTTTATTATACGATTTTTACTTGTATCTTGCACAATAAATTTTGTATCATTATAATTTATTGTTTCACCTGTTTTTGGAAGCCGTCCAAGTAATCCTGTAACAAAACCTCCTATGGAGTCGAAATCATCTGATTCAATATTTAAACCTATCATTTCATTAACCATATTTATTTTAGTATCTCCAGCTACAATAAACTCATCTTCTTTAATAACTATTATTTTGTCGGTAGCATCGTCATATTCATCATCTATATCTCCAACAATTTCTTCTACCAAATCTTCAAATGTAACAAGTCCAGCAGTACCACCATATTCATCGAGTATAATTGATATAGGAATTCGTTTTAAACGCATGTCTGCAAATAAATCAGCAGTACTTTTGAATTCATAGGTAAAGTAGGGTGTGCGCATATGTTTCTCTATTTTAAATTCTCCTTTCCCATCTTCAAAGAAAATCAAATCCTTAATATATAAAACTCCAATAACATTATCAACAGTATCTTCATATATAGGAAGTCTTGAGAATTGTTCTTTCCTGAAAACATTTATAAGTTCTGCGTAAGTTGAGTTAGAGCTCGCAACAATCATATCGGTTCGCGGAGTCATAACATCTTTTGCTTGTGAATCTCTAAAGTCGAATACGTTATAAATCATTTGCTTTTCTTCGCCTTCAAGCATGCCTTCTTCATGACTTACGCTAACCATAGTTTTTAACTCTTCTTCGGTAATAAAGGGCCTACTTTTGTTAACCTCTCCACCGAGTATTTTGATTATTGTATTTGTTATATAAATTAAGACTGTAATAAGAGGATTTAAAATGAAAGTAATTAGACTTAACGGCTTAGCAATTTTTAAAGCAATTTTTTCAGAGTTTTGTGCAGCTAATGACTTTGGTGTTATTTCTGCAAAAATCAATACAAGAATTGTCATTATAATAGTTGCAATAGCTACTCCAGAATCTTTAAAATGTGTAATTGCGAGCGATGTTGCGAGGGAAGAAGCTCCAATATTTGCTATGTTATTTCCTACTAGAATACCACCTAAAAGTTTACTTGGGTTTTCAAGTAATTTATTAACTATGTTAGCACCTTTGATTTTTGATTCTACCATATTTCTTAACCTTATTTTACTTAAGGTCATTAATGCAGTTTCAGAAGCAGAAAAAAAGGCTGAAGATAATAATAAAATTATTAAACATATAATTTGCCATGTACCATCGGGGACCATAATATATTTCACTCTCCTTAAGAATTAGCATAAAAAAATCACATCATAAACTAAAGAAAATAAAAAAAGTTTATGTTTTCTATGTATCAATATGCTATCATATCATTATACTATATATTAATGTAATAAACATAAAAGGAATGGCAAATTATGTTCCAATAAGTAGTTACTATATATATAAACATAGATTACAGGCAAAGGTATGGCTTTGGGAACTAAAGTTCTTAAAAGTATCTACTTGCAAAAAATGAGTTTACAGTCTAAAATGATATAAGAATATACTAAGATGACGACATTTATGGTTTACACTAAGTGGAAAGGTTGAGATTATGATTTTTAAAAGACTTAAGATTGAAGATAAGGAAACATTTGAAAAATATATTTATCCATATAAATTTTTGAGCTGTGAATATTCTTTTACAACTTTATATATATGGAGAGAGGCTTGCGATATTTGTTTTACTGTTTATAAAGATGCTTTAATAATAAAAAAAATGGATTTTGAGGGAAGATACTATTTTATGCAACCTTTGGGATATAACAAAGAAAATCTTAAAGAGTTAATAGATGCGCTAATGGATTATAAAAAAGAAAATAATATGGAATTTGTATTTAAAGATCTTGATGAAGCTTTTATGGAAGAGATAAAAGATATATATGGGGATGCACGGGGTATCTGTATTAAAGAGGATAGAGACAATTTTGATTATTTATATGAAGCAGAAAAACTTACAAAACTTTCTGGTAAGAAACTTCATGGGAAAAAAAATCATTACAATTCGTTTATAAAAAATTACAATTATGAAGTTAAAGATATTAAAGATGAGCAAGTAATAAAAGATGTTGTCGAGGCTGCGGAAAAATGGTATGAGGCAAATAACAATGATCGTATGCTTAATTTTGAACTTCAGGGAATAAAAGATATTTTAGAAAACATTGAAATTGTGAACACAAAGGGTATAGCTGTTTATGTAGATGAGAAAATTGTAGCTTTTAGTTTAGGAGAAAAATTGAATGATGATCTAGCTGTAATTCACATAGAAAAAGCAGATACTAGTTATAGTGGTGTGTACAGCTTCATTAACAAGGCATTTGTTGATAGAAGTTTTAGTGATGTAAAAATAATAAATAGAGAACAGGACCTTGGAATTGAAGGTCTTAGAAAATCTAAATTATCATATCATCCATTTAAATTAGAAAAAAAATATATTCTTAGTTCTAGTAATATTTTATAGATTTAAAGATAGTACTTTAATAATTAATTTTTAAAATAGACTAGCGCTTAGCTAGTCTATTTTTTTGAAGAAGTTTTATGTTTATAATTAAAATAAAGTGAAGGAAAGGTGAAATAATGAAAAATTTGTTGATGGGAAAAAAAGTGAATCTTACATCTATAAACGAAGAAGACATGCCAGAAATTCAAAAATGGCACAATGATGTATCATTCATGCGTAATTATGATGTAGTAAGTGCAACTCCTAAAAATTTTGAAGATGTATTAGAGACAATTAATGATGTAAGAAGGAGTAATACAGCTTATATTTTTGCTGTTAAAATACTTGAAAAGCAAAAAATCATTGGAGTTACAGGATTTGAAAATATATCTTGGAATAATGGTACTGCTTTAATATACATAGGACTTGGTGAGAGTGGAAATAGGGGACAGGGGTACGGAAAAGAAGCTCTTAAATTAACTATAGAGTTTGGGTTTGAGGAATTAAATTTTCACCGAATATATCTTACGGTGCTTGAATATAATGAACCTGCAATAAAACTATATGAGAAATTAGGATTTAAAAGAGAAGGGGTCTATAGAGAGTTTATTCACAGAGATGGTAGACGATATGATATGTATTTATATGGGTTATTAAGACCTGAGTGGGAAGAAACCTCAAGGGAAGATTAGATATAAAAAACACAGTAAAGAAGATAATGCAAGAATATGAAATATTTGATTAGGGGGTATTGAAATGAATAAATTCGAAGATGATTTTATACTTGGAACGGCTACGGCAGCATACCAAATAGAGGGAGGAGTTAATGAAGGTGGAAGAATGCCATCGATTTGGGATACCTTTTCAAAGAAAGAAGAGAATGTTTTTATGGGTCATACTGGAGATATAGCTTGTGACCATTACCATAGGGTTAAGGAGGATGTGAAGATTTTAGAGAATATAGGAGTAGATTCATATAGATTTTCTATTTCTTGGTCTAGAATATTTCCGTGTAAGGATGAGTTTAACCCCGAGGGAGTAAAATTTTATAAAAATTTAATCAATGAATTAAAAGATAAAAAAATTACTCCGGCAATTACATTATATCATTGGGATTTACCACAATGGGCTCAGGATTTAGGGGGTTGGGAAAATAGGGAGTGCATATATTGGTTTGAGGATTATTGCACAAAAGTATTTGAGGAATTTGGACAGGATGTATCTATGTGGATAACACATAATGAGCCCTTTTGTGCATCTATACTTGGAAACTATTTAGGAATACATGCACCGGGAAATAAAGATTTAAAAAAGGCATTAATAGTTGCGCATCATTTATTACTATCTCATGGTATTGTAGTAAGGGCATTTAGAAAGTTTAAATTTGAAAATAGTAACATAGGAATTACTTTGAATTTATCACCAACATATGCAGTATCAAAGAAGAAGGAAGATGTAGTAGCTGCAAAAATTAGTGATGGATATACTAATAGATGGTTTTTAGATCCATTACTTAAGGGTCATTATCCAAAAGACATGGTTGATTTATATGAGCAAGAGGTTGGAACACTAGATTTCATTTTAGAGGGAGATTTAAAGATTATATCTACTGATATGGATTTCTTAGGAATAAATTATTACACTAGAAGTATAGTGGAATATGATGAACATTCGCAGTTAAAATTTCGAGGAGTAGATGGTGAAAAAGAAAAAACAGCGATGGGATGGGAGAATAGCCCAGAGTCAATGCATGACTTACTTACAAGAATTAAGCAAGAATATACAAAACTGCCACTCTACATTACTGAAAATGGAGCGGCCTATGATGATGTAGTAACAGGAGATAATAAGATTCACGATATAGATAGAATAAATTTTATTAAAGTACATCTTCAAGTGATGTTAGAATTTATTAAGGAAGGTGGAAACCTAAGAGGTTATTATTTATGGTCTTTCATGGATAATTTTGAATGGGCATATGGATATTCAAAACGTTTTGGAATGGTGTACGTAAATTATAATACGCAGGAAAGAATTATGAAAGATAGTGCAATTTGGTATAAAAAATTTATAAAGGCCCGTAGGTTAGAGGTTTAGTCTATAACAATTAAGACAGGCAACCATGCCTGTCTTAACTATTATGAAAATTATTTTCTCTTTTTTACTTCTTCCTCAGGAATATTGCTATTAACATTGACCATGGTAGGTATAATAGGTATGTTTATCAAACTACTATTAATAGGGAAATTTGAAAAATTATTACCATCTAATTGATTGTACAATTTTTTTTTGTTTTTATTATTATTTTTACTCATAATTACCACCTTTCAAATTAAAAACTATATTTAACGTACGTTACATATAGTTTACCCACTTTAGTACAAAATATAAAAATTTTATAATTAATTACAGTTAGATTTCAGCTCTCTTTCTTGATTATTTGTCTTAAATAATTTACTATAGGTAAGGTGAAAGTTATGAAAAGAATTTATATATTTTGATTCACTATTTTGACATGGATTTTACTATGTAAATATATAGAAGACAAAGTATTAAATATTTGAATTGGAGGGCTAATTGATGATAGCTATAATACTCGGAACCCATGGTAAGTTTTCCGAAGAAATATTAAAATCAACAGAATTGATTTTAGGAAAGCAAGAAAACGTTGCTACAATAACTTACTTGCCAGGAGAATGCGCAGATGACTTGATGAAAAAATATGAGGGTGTTATAAAGTCTTTGCAGTGCGAAGCAGGTGTTCTTTTTATGGTAGATTTGTTTGGTGGCAGCCCCTTCAATGCATCTAGTAGGATAGCAGCAAAAGAAGAAAATATGGATATTATAACTGGAATAAATATTCCTATGTTACTTGCGGTATTTTCAGCTAGAGAAGATTCAACTGTAGATGAACTTGCTGCAATAGCAATAAGTACTGGCCAGCTCGGAATAAAATCGTTAAAAGAAATTTTAAAAAATAGCAAAGAGGAGGTATTATAAGAAGAAAATCAAGTGAATAATTCAAAATTTTATATAAGGTGTTTAAATTTGGGTACAAATATTCATGTTTTGATGGTAAAATGGTATTTGTCTTCTATTATTGTTTAGACCAAATATTGAGGATAATTAATTACATTAAGGGAAGTGACACAAGGAATGAAATCTAAAAACAGAGGTATAGTAATTGCATTAATGGTGGCAATGTTTCTTGCAGCTGTAGAGGGAACAGTTGTAACTACTGCAATACCAACTATAGTTAAAGATTTAAATGGGTTTGAACTTATAAGCTGGGTTTTTTCTGCTTATTTATTGACATCTGCAATTTCTACACCGATATATGGAAAATTATCCGATTTATATGGAAGAAAAAATACTCTATCTATTGGAATTGCGATTTTTATAGTCGGAAGCTGTCTTTGTGGAATATCACAAAGTATGTATCAGCTTATAGCGTCACGTGCAGTTCAAGGACTGGGAGCAGGAGCGATATTTACTATTACTTATACTATAGTTGGTGATATTTTCACTGCTAAAGAAAGTACAAGGATTCAAGGAGGGATAAGTACAGTATGGGGAATAGCAAGTTTAGCTGGACCTTTTTTAGGAGGGTTTTTGATAGAAAATATTTCTTGGAACTGGATTTTTTTTATAAATTTACCTTTCGGGATAATATCTATACTGCTTTTGCAAAAGAATTTAATTGAAACTGTTGAAAGGAAAAAACACAAAATAGATTATATAGGTACATTGTTATTTTCATTCGCAATTATAACTTTTTTACTGGGGAGTTTATCTGGTGGTAAAATGAAAACAGTAATAGCAATAGCTATTACAATTGTGTTGTTAGTTTTATTCTATTATGTGGAAAAAAAGGCGAAAGAACCTATTATACCTTTTGATATTTTTACAAAGACTAGTAATATAGTAAATGCTATAAGTTTTTTAGCATCAGGTATTTTAATAGGCGCCGATGTTTATATGCCTTTATATATGCAAAATGTTTTGGGATTCGGACCTACAATCTCAGGAATATCTATGGCACCGATGTCTATAGCATGGCTCTTGTCATCATTTGTTTTGAGCAAAGCTATTCCTAAATATGGTAAGAAAATAGTGGTTGGGACAGCTAATCTTATTTTGATTATTAGTTGTGTGTTTTTATCTACTTTAAGTATTGAATCCCCATTACAATTAGTTGTAGTTTATGGTTTTATCATGGGATTTGGTTTTGGGGGAGCATTTACTACATTAACAATAGTGGTACAAGAGTCTGTAGGATATAATAAAAGAGGGGCAGCGACAGCAGTAAATTCGCTAGTGCGAACTCTCGGACAAACTATTGCAGTAAGCGTTTTTGGAACCATATTAAATATGTATATAGTTAAATATTTTAATAATATAGGCGTAAGTGGCATAAATCCAAGCAATTTATATTCTAGTGCAACTTCGAGCAATAGTGTAAGTATGCTTCAAGTAAAGTTATCTTTAAATTCAGGCCTTCATGAGGTATTTATAGCAATGATCGTAATTGCTATAGTGTCACTTGCACTTTCTTTTATGTTTGATACAAAATCAAAATCAAAAAATAATTTATGTAAGTTATAAGATAACTAATAAGACACTTGCGAGGTGATTTACTTTGCAAGTGTCTTATCATACTTAGTGTATTTATTTGTTTTTAACTTGTTTATTCATGAAATTTTCTAGTAGAGTCTTAATTAATGCAATAGCTGGAACACCAAGTAACATTCCTATAATTCCGAATAACCCTCCGCCAAGAACTATCCCAAGGATTATAAGTAGAGGACTAAGACCGACCTTATCGCCAATGATTTTTGGTTGGATGAACCATCCATCAATATTGCTAAGGGTTACAATAAAGAGCATTATTTCTACAGATTTAACTGGATTAAAGAATAGTGTTATTATAACAGCAGGAGCCATTCCTATAATGTTTCCAAAGTATGGAATCATATTTGTTATTCCAATTACTAAGCTAAAAGGCAAAGCATAAGGTATACCTAATATAATAAATCCAATAAATGATATAATTCCAAAAATAATAGAGTCAATTGTTTTACCAACGAAATATTTTTTAAAAATAGTATTAACTATTTTTAAAAAATCGATTATGGTAATAGCAATATGTTCACTTGAAATAGAATAAATAAATTTTTGAAGGTATAAAATAATAGATTCTTTATCTATTAGAAAATAAACGGATATTACTATACCGGATACTAATTTCATAAATAAAGAACTTAAACCCACTAGGTTATCAAGAACAAGTTGTAAACCGGGGGCAAAGTATTTTGATATATCGTTATTAAAAGTATTAAGGTACTTATTCAAGTAAGATGTAATATCAAATTTGTTTAATAACTCATTTTGAGATATAAAAAGAGTAGACAATTTATATGATTTATCTGCAAATTTAGGGATATTATTAAATAAATCTACGGCACTACTAATAATATTCGGGGCAAGTAAAGTTGTTATTAAAATTATAATACCTACAAATAATGTATAAATTATTCCTATACTATAGGGTCTTTTTATCTTCACTTTTTCCTCAAGGTATACCATAAGTGGATTGAGTAAATAAGCTATAACGAACCCCCAGATAAAATAGCTCATTAATGAAAAAATCTTATGAAGTATTGAACCTACATTTTCAATGTTGTTTACTATTCTGTAAAGAAGAAAAGTAATTATAATGATGGGAACGAACTCTATATAAGGTATTTTTTTATATTTAATCACTGTAATTCCTCCAATCAATATTTATATATACAAGTATAACAGTAAATAATGAACATATGGATATATTATGTATTTTAACAATTAAAACTAAGAAGTTAACTTATTTAATTATACCCGTTTTAAATTGATTTATTAAGAAAATTAGTTTATAATGACATTAAAAAAGATGATAGAATGACGGACAACTTCTGTTGCTAATATATGATATAATGTGCTATAATATAATTATGTTTTAATTACTAATGTTACCTTTTGGGTAATGATGCTGGTTTTTTTTATTTATTTGTATAAATGATATGTACAATATAGAAATTCAACAAATGTATTTACGAAGGCAGCAGAGTATTTATGTTGTCTTTTAATGTTTACAATTACATATATTAAATTTTTAGGTACTGTTAATTAAAAAAATCACGTCATTTTAAAGTTTAACACAAATACTATTGGAAATTATTATTGGTAACATATGTATATAAAATAATAAACAGAAAGGCTTTATAAGCCAAGAGGAGCGAATTATTATGGAACAGGTTATTTTGAATGCACTTGAAAGAACTGCGAGCAATAAAAAATTTAATGAAGATGGTTTTATAGCAGGAGTAATGTATGGAGATGGTTCTACAGAAGCAACTTCTGTAAAATTTGAATTAGTACCATTAAGAAAAATTCTTGTAAAACATGGTTCTAATGCAAAAGTTGTAGTTAAATACGGAGAAGAAGAAAAAACTGGATTTATAAAAGAAATTCAAAGACATCCAGTAACTGCTAAAATCACACACATAGACGTGCAACTTGTATCTAAAGATCATGAAATTAAAATGCAATTACATATTGCTTTTAAGGGTGAAGAAAATTTAATTTCACAACGTCTTCAATTACAAGTTCAAAAATCAGAAATAGATGTTTTTGGTAAGATGGCTATAATGCCAGATGCATTAAGTGTTGATGTATCACAAATGGCACTTGGAGATTCAATTACAATAAAGAATTTTGATTTAAATAAAGAAATAAGAGTTACTGATAAAGAAGATGAAGTTTACGCATCTGTAACACAAATGAAGGAAGAAGTTGAAGAAGTAGTTGAAGAAGTAGTTGCAACTCCTGAAGCAGCTGCTGCTGAACCAGAAGTTAAGGCATAATAAAATAGAAATTATTTAGTAATAAAAGGATGAACTATAAAAGTTCATCCTTTTATGTTATTGTGGATAAATTCAATGTAAAACAGAATAAAAATTTTAAGAGAAGTGATAGGTAGGAGGTAAAAGAATGGCAAATATATTGAGATATTCAAAAAAACAATTAGATAAAACACTAAAAGAATTTGGAAAGAAAGAAAATGTAGGATCCAATGACACAGCCGAGTGGATAAGACTAATTAATGATTTTATATATGAATTTGAACTTAAATCTGAGGTTCATGAAGAAGACAAACTTTCAATAACAACTAATAAAGAAGAACAAATTGTTATTGAAAAAATGATGTATGCACTAGAGGGTACAAAAACTTCTTTGACTTATATTTTCGATGGTAATATTACTTACATAGATGAATAAAGCTTTTGAGAAAAAGTAAGGGAAGCCAAAATTAAATTTGACTCCCCTAAAAATGATGAATATTACATATTTAATAGCTAATAAAAAAATGCTTTATTAGTTACTAGTTCCTTTATTAGAAACTGATTGAGCATTTAGTTTTTTTGTTTCTTCTAAAACAGAATCACTAGTGCTACTAGACATATTAGATGTGTCTGACATGTTAGACATACCTGACATACTAGAACTTGAAGCACCGCTAGTGCCTTTATTTGAAACTGATTGAGCATTAAGTTTTTTTGTTTCGTCTAAAGCTGTGGCACTAGTGCTACTAGACATATTAGATGTGTCTGACATGTTAGACATACCTGACATACTAGAACTTGAAGCACCACTAGTGCCTTTATTTGAAGCTGATTGATTATTTAATTGTATTGTCTCTTGTAAATTAGCATCACTAGTACTGTTAGTCATACCAGCACTTGAACCTCCGTTTGTAGCTGATTGGTTATTTAATTTTTTAGTCTCTTCTAAACTATATTTATTCATAAAAATCTCCTTTCGAATATAAAAATTACACTGTACATATTCAGTGCATTATATAGGTTACCCACTTTTTTATAAAATATAGTAGGAATTATTTACAAAAATCATGGCTGTTTTTTCTTATTATGAATAAAAAATACATTAGTATAATAAAATTTAGTACATTAGTAGTATGTAATACTATAAATAGCGAAAAAAGGTAAAAAAACAAAGAAAAATTGTGAAAATTATAACTAATATTGCAAAAGCTATAATAATAAGTTATACTTTAATTAATGATATATGATATTTGGCAGAGATAATGAGCCGCGTTATTATAAAGTATTATGCTTTATTTTGGCGCTTTTTTTGTGTATTAATTTGTAAACGATTCAATAAAACTAATAAAAAAAGGAGTTTTGCTAACATGGCTAAATATATAATGGCACTTGATCAAGGAACAACAAGTTCAAGATGTATTCTATTCAATGAAAAGGGGCTTATTGTAACATCGGCTCAAAAGGAATTTACTCAGATATTCCCAAAAGCAGCTTGGGTAGAACATGATCCAATGGAAATATGGTCAAGTCAAATTAGTGTTGCAACTGAGGCAATGGCTAAAGTTAATGCGAGTGCCGCAGACATTGCAGCGATAGGTATTACAAATCAAAGAGAAACTACTGTAGTTTGGGATAAGAGGACCGGAGTTCCAGTATATAATGCGATTGTATGGCAATGTAGAAGGACAGCTGAATATTGTGATGAATTAACGGAAAAAGGCTTTGATAAAGTAGTTAGAGCTAAAACTGGATTAATTTTGGATGCATATTTCTCTGGTACAAAAATTAAATGGATATTAGACAATGTGGAAGGCGCTAGAGCTGAAGCGGAAGCTGGTAATTTATTATTTGGTAACATAGATACGTGGTTAATTTGGAATTTGACTGGAGGAAAAACATACGTAACTGATTATTCTAATGCATCAAGAACAATGCTATTTAACATCCATGAATTAAAGTGGGATGACGAATTACTCGAAACATTAAACATACCAAAATCAATGCTTCCAGAAGTTAAACCATCAAGTTATATTTATGGACATACGGATAGTTCATTGTTTGGCGGGGAAATCCCTATAGCTGGAGCTGCTGGAGATCAACAAGCAGCACTGTTCGGGCAAACTTGTTATAATTCAGGAACAGCTAAAAATACATATGGTACTGGATGCTTTATGCTTATGAATACTGGAAATAAAGCAATTGAATCTAAACAGGGACTACTTACAACTATTGCTTGGGGAATAGATGGAAAAGTAGAGTATGCACTTGAAGGCAGTGTATTTATAGCAGGAGCAGCTATACAATGGTTAAGAGATGAACTTCAAATGATTGATAATGCTTCTGATTGCGAAGAATATGCAACTTCCGTAGATGATACAAATGGAGTATATGTAGTCCCAGCTTTTGTAGGCCTTGGTGCACCATACTGGGATCCTTATGCAAGAGGAACAATTGTAGGACTTACAAGAGGATCAAAAAAGGCACATTTAATAAGAGCAACTCTTGAAGCACTTGCATACCAAACACATGATGTTCTAAAAGCTATGCAACAAGATTCCGGGATTAGACTCACTGAACTTAAAGTTGATGGAGGAGCTTGCAATAACAATTTCTTGATGCAGTTTCAATCAGATATTTTAAATGTTCAAGTAGATAGACCAGAAGTTACTGAAACTACAGCACTTGGTGCAGCTTATCTTGCTGGCCTTGCAGTAGGGTATTGGAAAAGCAAGGAAGAAGTTGCAAAGCATTGGGCGATTTCAAGAAGTTTTAAACCTAGTATGACAGAGGAACATAGGAAAGAATTACTTCATGGATGGCATATAGCTGTTAAGAGATCAGGAATAAGACTTGAATAGAAATTTAATTGTTTATAATAACTTGTTATGTTATTATTAGGTGTATGAAATAAAAAAGAATAAAATAACACAGGGGAGTTGGATATGCCAACTGAGAACAAGAACTGTAATTCTTAGACCCTATGACCTGAACTGGATAATGCCAGCGTAGGAAGTTGTTTATTGGTGTATTATATATGAATTATTATATATCACGTTAATTTAACACAAATCCTTTGGATTTGTGTTTTTTTAGTTATGCAGCACACTATTTACGCTAGTTTATTTAGAGTTTATTCCTTTTTAATTATATAAGAGAAGGGAGTGTCAATGCATGAAGACTAAAAAGTTAACTATTTCATCACTTTTAATAGCTATTGGCGTAATAGCTGGCAATATCATATTTATACCGGTTGGAGTAGCAAAATGCTTTCCGGTGCAGGCTACGATTAATGTTATATCAGCTGTATTATTAGGCCCTGGATATGGCGTAGCCATAGCCTTTTGTATATCTTTACTAAGAAATGTTTTAGGAACAGGTTCACTTTTAGCATTCCCTGGAAGTATGATCGGAGTAATTTTAGCTGGAATATTATATAAGAAAACTAAAATGAATCTATTCGCAGTAGGCGGAGAAATATTTGGAACAGGAATCATTGGCGGATTGTTAGCATTTCCTATTGCTAATATTATAATGGGCAAAAAAGTGGGTGCATTATTCTTTGTATCACCATTTTTAATAAGTACTATTGGAGGAAGTCTAATTGCATTTTTCATTCTTAGAGTAATAGATTT